>JBKJSU010000548.1:0-6478 GCA_046594415.1 Casimicrobiaceae bacterium
CCAAGTTGCCGGTGGGCAGCCTGCTCGAGGACGACCTGATCGAGATCCTCGAGTCGCTGGTGGGCGTTCCCGCCTACGAGGCCATCACGATGGGGCATCCGGAACGCATGGGCCTCGGCGACGGCTGGAGCGAGGGCGAGTTTCTCAAGCGATCGCGCACGGCGATGCCGGATGGCACCGCATACCAGAACCTGTGCATCGGCTGCGACCGCTATCACGAGGAGATGCTGGGTCCGGTACTGGCCGCAGCGCGCGCGCGCAGGCGGGTGGCAAAGGGGTTGCCACCGGAGCCCGTGACGGCTGCACCGGTTGCCGCCGTTGAAGCCGCAGTCGTCCGGTTTTCGCAGCGCGTGCCATCGTGATCGTCCGCTGGATCGCTGCGGCTGCCATTGCGCTGGCTGCAGGTGTGGCGTTCGGCCAGAATCTCAAGTGGGCCGACGTGGAGGCGAAGGCCCGTGGCCAGAGCGTCAATTGGAATGCGTGGGCCGGCGACGAGAACACCAACGCCTTCATCGCGTGGGTGGGCGACGAGGTAGCGAGGCGCTACGGTGTCAAGGTCAACCACGTCAAGCTCAAGGACACCGCCGAGGCCGTCACGCGCGTGGTGGCGGAAAAGTCGGCGGGGCGCAACACGAATGGCGCGGTGGACTTGGTGTGGATCAACGGCGCCAATTTCCTCGCGCTGAAGCAGCAGGGCTTGCTGTTCGGGCCGTTCACGCAGGCGATGCCCAATTTTGCGCGCGTGGACACGGTCAGCACGCGCTCCAATCTCGTCGACTTCACGATTCCCGTGGACGGTCTCGAGTCGCCATGGCGCCGCGCGCAGCTCGTGTTCGTGTACGACAGCAAGCGCGTGCGGGAAACGTCGGGCTCGATGGTGGAACTGGCGGCATGGGCGGCGAAACATCCCGGGCGGATGACGCATCCTAACGTCCGCAATTTTCTCGGCACGACGTTCCTGAAGCAGGCGCTGCACGAACTGACGCCCGATGCCGCGGTGTTGCAGCGGCCGGCCACCGATGAGAATTTTGCGGCGGTCACCGCGCCGATGTGGGCGTGGTACGACGCGCTGCGTCCGCAATTGTGGCGGCAGGGCAAGCAGTTTCCCGACAACGGCCCCGCGCAGCGCCAGTTGCTCAACGACGGCGAGATCGACCTCATGATCTCGTTCAATCCCGCGGAAGCCGCGGTGGCGATCAACGGCGGCTTGCTGCCGGACTCGGTGCGCACCTTCGTGTTGCGTAAAGGCACCATCGGCAACACCAGCTTCGTGGCGATCCCGTACAACGCTTCCAACAAGGAAGGTGCGATGGTGGTCGCCAATTTCCTGCTCGACCCGGCGACGCAGGCGCATGCTCAGGACTTCCGCCAGATGGGTAACTTCAGCGTGCTCGACTTCGGCAAGCTCAGTGCGGTGGAGCGCAAGCGCTTCGACGATCTGCCGAAGTCGCCCGCGCTGCCCACCAACGCCGAATTGGGCGTGACGTTGCTCGAACCCCATCCGTCGTGGATGACCAGGATCACGGCGGAGTGGGAGAAGCGCTATACCAAGTGACCGTACGGCGCGCTGACGGCGTGCTGCGGTTCGCGCCGTCCGTCACGGTTGCGGTGCTGCTGCTGCCGATCGTGGCTGGCCTCCTGGGTACGCTGCTGCCGGCGTTCGGGTATCTGCCGGCCATCGGCGGCACGTCATTCGGCCTCGATGGGTGGCGCAAGCTCGTTGCCGCGCCGGGATTCTCGACCAGCGTCATCACCACGCTCGGCACGGGCATTGCGGCATCGGTGCTGGCCGTGGTCGGCGCGTTCGGCTTCTGCGCATGGGCATGGGGACGGCCGTGGGCCCGACGCATTGGCAGCTGGCTCGCGCCAATCCTCGCCACGCCGCACTCGGCGGTAGCACTCGGACTTGCATTCCTGATCGCGCCGTCCGGCTGGGTGGTGCGCGCCGTTTCCCCATGGCTTACCGGCTGGATGTTGCCGCCCGACATCACGACCATCGGGCATCCCGGTGGCGCCGCATTGGTGCTGGGACTCTTGCTGAAGGAAATCCCGTACCTGGTCCTGATGATCGTGGGCGCACTGCACCAGGTGGCGGCAACGCAATACCTGGCCGTGGCGCGCAGCGCCGGCTACACGCAGGCGGAAGCGTGGCTCAAGGTGATCCTGCCGCAGATTTATCCGCAGATCCGCCTCCCCATCTACGCAGTGATTGCATTCTCGCTATCGGTGGTGGATGTGGCGCTCATCCTGGGGCCGACCAATCCGCCCACGCTGGCGGTGCTCGCAGTGCGCTGGTTCACCGATGCCGACATCGCGTTCTATTTCCAGGCCGCCGCTGCCGCCATCCTACTGGTGGTACTCGTGGTGCTGGTGATGGGTGGATGGCATCTGCTGGAGCGCGTCACCATCGCCGTCGGCCGGCGCTGGATCGTGCGCGGACATCGACGCGGCGCGGCGAGTGCCATCGCCGCGGGCGTGGCCGGTGTCGTGACCACGCTGATCGCGCTGGCCGTAATGGCGATCGTCGGCATGGCCGTCTGGTCGTTTGCCGCGCAGTGGCGCTTTCCTGACGCGCTGCCGCAGGCGTGGTCGCTGGCGAACTGGGCGCGGCAGCTGCCCGGACTGGCCGCGCCTGCGCAATGGACGCTGATGGTCGGCGTCGCGGCGACCATGATCGCACTGGTGCTGGCATTGGCGTGCCTCGAGCACGAGTCTCGCGCGCAGGTGAAGACAGGCTCGCGCACGTTGTGGATACTGTACGTCCCGCTGCTGCTGCCGCAGGTGGCGTTCCTATTCGGCGCGCAGGTGTTGCTGGTGCGCGTCAATCTCGATGGCGCCGTCGCCGCGGTGATCCTCGCGCATCTCATCTTCGTGCTGCCCTATCTCTTTCTCTCGCTTGCCGACCCGTGGCGCGCACTCGATCCGCGGTATGCGCGCACGGCGGCGAGCCTGGGCGCGTCGCCGGCGCGGATTTTCTTCAGGGTGAAGCTGCCGCTGCTGCTGCGGCCCATACTGATTGCGTGCGCGGTGGCATTCGCCGTGAGCGTCGGGCAATACCTCGCCACACTGTTTGCAGGCAACGGGCGCATTCCGACGCTGACCACCGAAGCGGTCACGCTGGCCGCGGGTGCCGATCGCCGCTTGATCGGCGCCTTTGCACTGATGCAGGCGGTGCTGCCGCTCCTGTTCTACCTGCTGGCCGCGGCGCTGCCCGCGCTGCTGTATGCGAACCGGCGCGGCATGCAGGGGTGGCGATGAACCTGCACGCATCGCTGCAGCTGCAGGACGTGCGGATCGCGTTGCACGGGCGGGTGCTGATCGCCGCGATGAACCTGACGGTGGAGCCGGGCGAGTGCGTAACCGTGATGGGACCGTCGGGGTGCGGCAAGTCGACATTGCTGGCGTACATCGCGGGCACGCTCGATCCGCTGTTCACCGCGACTGGACGCGTGGCCATCGGTGGCGGCGACATCACCGGCGTGCCACCGGAGCGAAGGCGCGTGGGCATCCAGTTCCAGGACGACCTGTTGTTTCCCCATTTGTCCGTGGGCGAAAACCTGGCGTTTGCGTTGACCGGGCGCGTGCGCGAGCGACAGGCGCGCCGCCGGGAGGTTGAAGCCGCGCTGACCGAGGCCGGATTGAGCGCCTTTGCCGAACGTGATCCGGCCACCCTGTCCGGCGGCCAGCGGGCACGCGTCGCGCTGATGCGCACGTTGCTGGCGGAGCCTGCGGTCTTGCTGCTCGACGAGCCGTTCAATCGCCTCGACGCGCAGTTGCGGCAGGAGTTCCGGCGTTTCGTGTTTGAGCACGCCGCGCAACGCGGGTTGCCCATGCTGCTGGTGACGCATGATGCTGCGGATGCGTACGCCGCGGGTGGACCGGTAATCAACCTCGCGCCTCTTTAGGACGGTCAGGGACGGTCAGCGCGTTGTGCCTGGATTGCGCACCAGCTTGTCGGGGTCGTAGCCGAGGCGTGGCAACTTGCCGTAGAGCGTGTGCCAGGTCTCGTCGTCCAGCGCCGGCTCGCGCGCCAGGATCCACAGATATTCGCGCGAGGGTTCGCCGACGATGACATACCGGTAGTCCGGGTCGAGGTCGACGATCCAGTAATCGCCCCACACCAGCGGCAGCCACGACAGCCATGCCGGCGCGAAACGCACCTGGAGCTTGGCCGGTGCCTGCACAACGCGCGCCAGCCCCTCGGCGCGTTCCCGCGTGCCGTCGACCTTGCGGCAATCGTTGACGACGGCAATGGTGCCGTCGGCGTTGCGGGTGTACGTGGCGGTGACGTCGGCGACGCACATCCGCTCGAAGCGATTGGGGTAGCGCGCGATCTCGTGCCACTTGCCCGCATAGCGGCCGAGGTCCACCGCCGCGACCACCGGCAGCGGCGCGTCGGCAGCGCCGGCCACCGCCGAGTTCCCGGCCAACAGCGCCACCAGCATCCAGCCGGCGACGCGCTCGATCATCGTGGTACCTGTGACGTCTCGAGGCCTTGACCTCGGGGCGCCAGGGCCCCGCCTTCGTTTTCCCACGTTTCGACGTGTCTGCGCAGCTTGATCGGCGCCGGCGCATAGCGGCGATCAAGCCAGCGCTGGACGGCCCATGATGCGGCGGCGGCGATGGCCGCCAAGCCTACGACCTGCAGGGTTTTTCTCATTGTTACTCCCGGGTAAGTTGCGCAACGGGGCCGGACCTGGTCCAACAGACCGACGTCGGCGCGTCGAAGACCAGCGCTATTTCTTGGCTGGATCGAGCGACGGCGAGGAGTGATTATTGCCTTGACCCGCCATCGGCATCGCTTTCGACGCTTCCTCCTTGGTCAAGGTTCCCATCGGGGTGTTGGACGCGGTGTCCTTGGCCGTTTCGCCTGCCGCAACGTCGGCAGCGGGCAAGCCCGGCGTGGGCACGGCGGCCACTGGCGGCGCCGAGGCCGCAGGGGGCGGCGTTCCCGCGGTACGCGGTGCGTCGTTGCAACCGACGAGGAGCGAGGCTGCCGCAATGGCGGCTGCAAATACGATGGTACGAAACACGGCGACCCCCGATGGATAGATAGATTATGGTGCCGCGACTGGATGCCTGCCGCCAGCGCAGCAAGCCGCAAAGCGTTGTAGGACGTAGCCGACGCCACCGGCAATTCCTGCGTGCGTACATGGCGTTCGGGCGCGTCCCCTGGCGGGCGCGCGTGCGCAACCCGCTGATCCTGCACGGCTCGAGCACCGCGCGCGCATGGCATGCGGAATGCTCATCGTTCAGCGGGCCACCCGCTGCGGGTGCGCCGCTGCGGCCGCCTGCCGGGCCGCGTAACCACCCGGGGAACACGATGACATCACGCACGAAGGCCACCACCAAGGCAGCACGAAAAGACGACAATCCGTTCCTGACCGATGTGGAAACGCTGCGCAAGCGCGCGCGCCTGCACATTGCCGAGGGGGCCGTCACCTCCAACTACGACGCCGACCCCAAGCAGGTATGCAAGGTGCTGAACGAGGCGCTGGCCACCGAACTCGTGTGCGTGCTGCGCTACAAGCGGCACTATTTCATGGCCCAAGGCATCCACTCGGAATCGGTCAAGGCCGAATTCAAGGCGCATGCGGAGGAGGAGCAGGAGCACGGCGACGCCATTGCCAAGCGCATCGTGCAGCTGGGCGGCGAACCCGACTTCAATCCCGCCGTCCTGGCCTCGCGCAGCCACTCGGAATATGTCGAAGGCAAGTCGTTGCGCGAGATGATTTTGGAGGACCTGGTGGCCGAGCGCGTGGCCATCGAGAGCTATCGCGAGATGATCGCGTGGCTGGCCGACAAGGACTCCACCACCCGCAAGATGCTGGAATGGATCCTGGGCGTGGAAGAGGAGCACGCGGACGACATGTCGTCGTTGCTGAAGGGCATCGGAGGCTGAGGCGCGTTCCGCCCGCAACGTCTATTTTGCGGCGGGTTGGGCGGTGAAGGATAATGCGGGAATCACGCGGTGGTCGAGTTGGGCCGCCGCCAGTCGTGCGGCGTCGATGCCGCATCCGGATTCCCGAAGGAAACTTCACTTGCGCAACGCATTCTCTGCAATTTCCATCATGCTCGGCATTGCGGTACTGGCGGGATGCGCGTCGACCGCGTCTAAATCCACCGTCAAGGTCGAGGATGGCGATCCCGCCGTCGTCAATCGCGACTGCAAGCTGCTGGGCACGGTAAGCGGGCGCAGCGTCTTCGGCGGCAGCGAAACCGCGCGCACGGAAGGCGCCATGCAGGACGCGCGGATCAAGGCCGCGGCGATGGGCGCCACGCACGTCGTGTTCATGACGGTCGACAACTCCGGCATGTTCAACACCGGGCAGACCACGGCGCGCGCCTACCGGTGCGACGCCAAGGCAGGATAGCGCGCGCCGCCGCACGCGGTATCGTCGCCAGTACGCAACTCCGGGATCGCCGCGACGCCTTGCCGTCCACGCGGTCGGCGGTCGATGGTGATGGTATTGTTGCC
>JBKJSU010000571.1:0-2781 GCA_046594415.1 Casimicrobiaceae bacterium
GTGGAAACGATCAATTCGAAAATGCCGTCGACGCTCGATGCGGCGGCGCTGTGCAAGATGGCGGATCGCGGCCAGATCACCGGCGCCCTGCTGGATGGGCCGCTGGCGTTCGACAACGCCGTGTCGATGGCGGCGGCGCGCACCAAGGGCATCGACTCGCCAGTGGCCGGGCAGGCCGACATCCTGCTGGTGCCCGACATGGAGGCGGGCAACATGATCGCCAAGCAGCTCACGTACCTGGCGGGCGCTGACAGCGCGGGCATCGTGCTGGGCGCGCGCGTGCCGATCGTGCTGACGTCACGTGCGGACAGTGTGCGCGTCCGGCTCGCGTCAACCGCGGTGATGAAGCTCGTGGCGCATGACCTGCGCGCGCGCCGCGCCACGGCCGCCTGAAGGTTGCGGCACCGATGTCCGCTGCCACGCTGGTGCTCAACGCAGGCTCGTCGAGCCTCAAGTTCTCGCTGTTCACGCCGGGCGCGCACGGGCCCGAGCTCGTCCAGCGCGGCCAGCTCGATGGGCTGACCACAACCTCGCGCTTCGACGCGAAATCGGCAGCCGGCCCGGCGCTCGGTCATCGCACGTGGGGCCACGCGCTCGGCCACGACGGCGCGCTGACCTTCCTGCTCGACTACCTGGCGGCCGACGCGCTGCGCGTGCATCCGTTGCGCGCCGTGGGCCATCGTGTCGTCCATGGGGGCATGCATTTCGCGCGGCCGGTGCTGCTGGACGACGCGATTCTCGTGCAGCTGCAACGCCTGGTGCCGTTGGCGCCGCTGCATCAGCCGCACAACCTGGCGCCGATCGCCGCGTTGCTGGACATGCGGCCGGACCTGCCGCAGGTGGCTTGCTTCGATACCGCTTTCCACCGGACGCAATCCGAACTCGAGCAGACGTATGCGTTGCCGCGCGAGATCACGGCACGCGGCATCCAGCGCTATGGTTTTCACGGCCTGTCGTACGAGTACATCGCGAGCGTGCTGCCCGGCATCGATGCCGTGGCCGCGCAGGGCCGCACGGTGGTGGCCCATCTGGGCAACGGCGCATCGATGTGCGCCTTGCGCAACGGCCACAGCGTGGCATCGACGATGGGCTTTTCCACAGTCGACGGCCTGATGATGGGCACGCGCAGCGGCGCGCTCGATCCCGGCATCCTGCTCTACCTGATGGATGAATTGAAGATGGACGTGCGCGCCATCGAGCAATTGATCTACAGGCAATCGGGCCTGCTGGGCGTGTCGGGCATCTCCAGCGACATGCGCACGCTGCAGGCCAGCAGCGATCCGCACGCGCAATTTGCGATTGCCCTCTTCTGCTACCGGATCGGACGCGAACTGGGGTCATTGGCAGCGGCACTTGGCGGCCTCGACGCGCTGGTATTCACGGGCGGCATCGGCGAGCACGCGGCGCCGATCCGCGAGCGGATCGTGCACGCGGCAGGCTGGCTGGGTCTCGCCCTCGACCCGGTCGCGAACGCGCACAATGGTCCCTGTATCAGCAACCCGGGGGCGGCGTCGGCATGGGTGATTCCCACCGATGAGGAACGAATGATCGCGCGCCACACGGATGCGTTGATCGACGGGAGAACATGATGAGCGACACGCGGATCGAGAAGGATGCCCTGGGCGAGGTGCCCGTGCCGGCGCACCGCCTGTGGGGTGCGCAGACGCAGCGCTCCATCGACAATTTTCCGATCGGAGTCTCGCGCTTCGCGTTTGGTCGTCCGGTGATCCGGGCCTTCGGCATCGTCAAGCAGGCCGCGGCGCGAACCAATGTCGAACTGGGCGTGCTGACCGCCGACAAGGCGGCGCTGATCGAGCGCGCGACGCAGGAGGTGATCGATGGCCAGTGGGATGGCGAGTTTCCGCTGGTCGTGTTCCAGACGGGTTCGGGCACGCAGTCCAACATGAATGCCAACGAGGTGATCGCCAACCGCGCGATCCAGCTGGACGGCGGCGTGGTGGGATCGAAGCGGCCCGTGCATCCCAACGACGATGTCAATCGCAGTCAGTCGTCCAACGACGCGTTTCCCGCCGTGATGCATATCGCGACCGTCGAGCAGCTGGATGGCGCGCTGCTGCCGGCCATTGCCGCATTGCGCGGGACGCTGGATGCGAAGGCGCGCGCGTTTGCCGATGTGGTGATGCTCGGGCGCACGCACCTGCAGGACGCCACACCGGTCACGCTGGGCCAGGTGCTCTCGGGCTACGTGGCGCAACTGGACGATGCCGCGGGCTTCATACGCGCGGCGCGCGACGCGCTGTATCCGCTGGCGCTGGGCGGCACCGCGGTGGGCACCGGCATCAACGCACCGGCGGCCTTCGGCGCGCTGGCGGCGCAGCACATCGGGGCGATCACCGGCAAGCCGTTTGTGACGGCGCCCAACAAGTTTGCCGCGCTGTCGGCGCACGATGCGATGGTCAACGCCAGCGCGGCGCTGCGCACGCTGGCCGGCATCGCAATGAAGATCGCCAACGACACGCGGCTCTATGCCAGCGGTCCGCGCGCGGGCTTCGGCGAGATCACCATTCCCGACAACGAGCCGGGATCGTCGATCATGCCGGGCAAAATCAATCCCACGCAGAGCGAGGCGCTCACGATGGTGGCAGTGCAGGTGTTCGGCAACGACACCACGGTTGCCTTCGCCGGTACGCAGGGGCATTTCCAGCTCAACGTGTTCAAGCCGATCATGCTGCACAACGTGCTCGAATCGATCGAGCTGCTGGCCGACGGCCTGCATTCGTTCGACGAGCGCTGCGCGCGCGGCATCGAGCCCAACCGTGA
>JBKJSU010000602.1:0-3122 GCA_046594415.1 Casimicrobiaceae bacterium
CGCGGCGAATTCCAGCTCAATGCCGACACAATGCGCCTGGCCGGCATGGGCGCCCTGTACGAGCAGTTCGCGCGCCTCAAGGCGCGCCTTGAAGCCGCCGGCTGGTTCGCGGCCGAGCGCAAGCGCCCGCTGCCGGCGATGCCGCGCGCGGTCGGCATCATCACCTCGCCGCGCGCGGCCGCGTTGCGCGACATTCTCACCACGCTGGCGCGCCGCTGGCCGCGTTTGCCGGTGATCCTGTACCCCACGGCCGTCCAGGGCGCAGGCGCGGCCGCGGAAATTGCCGCCGCCATCGCCACCGCCAACGCGCGCGCCGAAGTCGATGTGCTGATCATCGCGCGCGGCGGCGGCGCGATCGAGGACCTCTGGTCGTTCAACGAGGAAGTGGTGGCGAAGGCGCTGTTCGACTCCGTGCTGCCGACCGTCTCCGGCGTCGGGCACGAAACCGATTTCACGATCAGTGATTTCGTGGCGGACGTCCGCGCCCCCACCCCCACTGCCGCGGCCACCATGGTGGTGCCGGATCGCCACGCCGTCGCCGCGCGCGTCGACGACGTCGCGGCGCGGCTGGCGCGTGCCACGCGACAGGGGTTGGACGCGCGCGCCCAGCGCCTCGATCAGGCAACCCGCCGCCTCGTGCACCCCGCGCAGCGGCTTGCCGCGCAGCGCGAGCGGACTACCGCGCTCGGCTCCCGCCTGCGCCGGGCGTGGCAGGTCGATCTCGCGGCCAATGCGGCCGCCACCCATGCGCTGCAGGCGCGGTGGTGGCGCGAAATGCGGGCGCCGCTGCCCGCCCGCGCGCATCTCGCCGTGTTGACCGCGGCGTGGTCGCGCCTGGCGCGCCAGCGCGTGGACCGCGCGCGCGACAGGATTGCCGTCCTCGGGCAGAACCTGGCCCACCTCAACCCGCAGGGGGTGCTCGACCGCGGCTATGCGCTGGTCAGGACGGCGGACGACCGCATCGTCCAGGGCGCGGCGCAACTGGCGCCAGGCGATCCGGTTTCGATCACGTTCGCGCGCGATGGCGCCGACGCGGTGATCACGCGCGTGTCGGGCCAATAGCAACCACGCCTACGCCTCGTCGGGATCCGGATCGTCGACCGGCGCGGCCTGCTGCAGCTGCGTCGCCACGCCCGCCGGCGCCTGCGCTGGAATGCGCGGTGTCTTCTGCTGTACGTCGGCGTTCTGCGCACGATGCCGCAATGCGTGATCGATCAGCACCAGCGCCACCATCGCCTCGGCGATCGGCGTGGCGCGGATGCCGACGCACGGATCGTGCCGCCCATGCGTGTTGACCACCACCGCCTGCCCGGCCCGGTCGATCGAGTGCCGGTCGAGACGGATCGACGACGTCGGCTTCACCGCGATCGCCACCCGCACGTCCTGGCCGCTCGTTATGCCGCCCAGGATGCCGCCCGCGTGGTTGGACAGATAACCGGCAGGCGTCATCTCGTCCGAATGCTCGGTGCCGCGCTGCGCAACGGCCGCAAAACCCGCGCCGATCGCAACACCCTTGACCGCGTTGATGCCCATCAGTGCGCCGGCAAGGTCTGCGTCGAGCTTGCCATAGACCGGTTCGCCCCAGCCCACCGGCACGCCGCTGGCCACCACCTCGATTTTCGCGCCCACCGAGTCGCCCGACTTGCGCAACTGATCCATGTAGGCCTCGAGCTCGGGCACCAGCGTCGCATTGGCAATGAAGAACGGATTGGCATCGACGTGTTCCCAACCTTCAAACGGGATCACGTTGGGCCCGAGCTGCGTCAGGTGGCCGCGGATCGCAACACCGTAGCGCTCGCCCAGCCACTTCTTCGCGATCGCGCCCGCGGCCACCCGCACCGCGGTCTCGCGCGCCGACTGCCGCCCGCCGCCCCGGTAATCGCGGATGCCGTATTTCTGCCAGTAAGTGTAGTCGGCATGTCCGGGCCGGAACGTGTCGGCGATGTTCGCGTAATCCTTGCTGCGCTGGTCCTGGTTGCGGATCAGCAGCGCGATCGGTGTGCCCGTGGTGACGCCCTCGAACACGCCGGACAGGATTTCCACGGTATCGGGTTCACGCCGCTGCGTGACATGGCGCGAGGTGCCGGGTCGCCGCCGGTCGAGCTCGTGCTGGATGTCGGACTCGGACAACGCAAGCCCGGGCGGGCATCCGTCGACGACGCAGCCGATCGCCGGACCATGCGACTCGCCGAATGAGGTGACACAGAAAAGCGTGCCCAGTGTATTGCCCGACATGGCGTTACCTACGTGACCGAATCGCGCTCGAGTCTAGCATGCAGCATCGATTGCTTTCGCTGCGCCGCACTCTCCCGCAGGCAACGCTCCAGACGAGACAGCAACCTCGCGGGCCGGCGGCGTGTCACGCATTGCGCTTCGCCGCCGGCGGCAACGGCGCGAGGTAGCCGATCACCAGCAACAAGCCGCCGACGCCCAGGAACGCCACCACGCGCGATAGTCCCGCCAGCGCGGCGAGGTCGACGAGAAAGAGCTTGCCGACCACGACCGCCAGCAACGCCGCGCCGATCATCCATAGCGGGCGCACCGCGCGTTTGTCGGCCAACACCATCAGCGGCAACGCGGTCGCCGTCCACATCAGCGTCAGCGCGGCCTGCAACGTCGTCGACTGCAGCAGCACGTGCAGGCGCCAGGGCACGTTCAGCCATTGGTGGACGGTGCGGAACACGATGGCGTTGATAAACAGGAACACCGCCACGCCGAGCCAGCCATAGGCCTGCGTCTCGTCGAGCGTGTCGGTGGCGTGCAGCCAGGCGAACAACACGAGCAGCGCGGCGATCAGCGTGCAGTCGAGGGGATTGGCCAGCGGCACGTAGGGCAATGGCGCGGCGCCTCCGGGCGAGACCACATTGACCAGCACGAACCACACCGCCAGCAGTGCCGCGATCGCCATCGCGGCGCTGACGGCATACGCATCGCGATAGCCGGCCCATGGCCAGCCGCGCCACGCCACGGTGCGCGGCGCCAGCGCCAGGTAGACGATGGCAGGCCAGGCCGCGGCGCAAGCCATCCACACCGTGCCTTCGGCAAACCAGCGGCCCACCCACTCGCTGGCCTCCCACGACAGCCAGCCGACCAGTGCGATGGCCGAGGCAGTATGCGCATGC
>JBKJSU010000030.1:0-2595 GCA_046594415.1 Casimicrobiaceae bacterium
TCGTATGCGCTGCTGGCGCAGGCCTTCGCGCTGGCCTGACGATCACGGCAGCAGCGTCACCGGCACCGTGGTGTGGTGCAGGAGGTCGGAGGTGACCGAGCCCAGGATCTGCTGCGAAGTGTCGCGGCCGCTGCAGCCTACGTAGATCTGGGACACCTGTTCTTCCGCTGCGAATTGCGCGATCGACGCGCCGGGATCGCCGACCCGAACCACGGGCTTGAACGGAATGCCGGCTGCCGCGAGCATGGCGCTTGCGGCCGCCATGGCCTTGACGCCTGCCTCCTCGTGGTAGCTGCGCAGCTCCGCCTCGTCGACGAAGCGCGAGACATCGGACGGCACCGGTCGCTGGGCATTGACCAGGAAGAGTTCGGGCGGCTCCCGATATAAACGGAACTGGGTGATGAAACTGTTCACGCCGCGCGTTGCAGCCGCGGACTCGTCGACCGCCAGTGCGATGCGCACCCGGGCCGGCAGGGGCCGGACAGGCAGCGCGGCCGCCGCCTCGGCGACTTCGGCGCCGGCCCTGGCCTCGGCCCGCGCGGTGATCCATCGGCCGATCGCCACGACCAGCGCGGCGCCGAGCGCCGGCGCCGCGTAGTGCAGCCAGCTGGCATGTACATTGACCCATTCGGCGACTGCCGGATCGGTGATCGCCATTTCGCCCGCCACCCAGCCCAGCAGCGCACCGCCGATCGTGATGATCACCGGCCACCGCTCCATGAAGCGCATCAGCACCGTGCTGCCGAAGATCACGATGGGAATGCTGATCAGGAGTCCGATCACCAGCAGCGGTACGCTGCCCTTGGCCGCCGCGGCCACGCCGATCACGTTATCGAGGCTCATCACCAGATCGGCGATCAGGATCGTGCGGATGGCGCCCATCATGCCGACCTTGGCCGCGGCTTCGCCGTGCCCTTCCTCCTTTTCCGGCACCAGGAGCTGGATGCCGATCCACAGCAGCAGCCCGGCGCCGATCAGCTTGAGATAGGGCAGGCGCAGCAACTCGACGGCGGCGATGGTCAGCACGATCCGCATCGCCACGGCGGCCGCACTGCCCCAGATCACCGCCTGCCTCTGCTGCTTAGGCGGCAACGAGCGCGCCGCCAGTGCAATCACGATGGCGTTGTCGCCGGACAGCACGATGTTGATGCCGATAATTTCGAGCAGCGCAATCCAGAATTGGGTGTCGGCGAAGTTCATGGGTGGCATTCAGGAGAGAGTTGCAACGGCAGCATTCACTCGGGCTTGATGGCTGCGCTTTTCACGACGGCACCCCAGCGCCGCTGCTCGGAGTCGATGAACCGCGCGAATTCGACAGGCGTGTTGCCCGCCGGTACGGAGCCTTCGGCGGCCAGGCGCTCGATCACGTCGGGCGTCTTCAGGATCCGGTTGATCTCGCCGGACAGCTTGGCGGGCTGCTTCCAGGCCTCGGTCAGCTTCTGCCCGATCATCCGGGACAGGAAATCCGAACTGCCGCCAGGCGCGAACGGCACGACCAGCATGATCGGCTTGGATGGATAGTCCTGCCCCCACGCCGCGCCCGTCCACAAAGCCAGCAGCGCGCATAGCACCTTCAGGTAACGCGTCATTGCCATCCTCCCTGCGCGACTGTTTTCTACAGCCGTCGCTTCACGTCTATGTCAGCCGGCGCACGATCGCGTTGGCCAGATCCATCGTGCCGGCGGTGCCACCCAGGTCGCGCGTACGCACCCCGTCGACATTGAGGGTTGCGTCGATCGCCGCGCGCAGCCGCTGCGCGCGCTCGGTCATGCCGACGTGGTCCAGCATCATCGCGGCGGCCAGCAGCAGTGCCAGCGGATTGGCAACCCCCTTGCCGGCGATGTCGGGCGCCGAACCATGCACCGCCTCGAAAATCGCCGCGCCTTCACCGATGTTGGCGCCCGGCGCCATGCCCAGTCCGCCGACCAGCCCGGCAATTTCGTCGGACAGGATGTCGCCGAAGAGATTGGTGGTGACGATCACGTCGAACTGCCACGGGTCGAGCACCAGTTGCATCGCGCAGGCATCGACGATGCGCTCATCGACGGCTACGCGGCCGGCGTAGGTCGCGGCCACGTCCTTGGCCGCCTCGAGGAAGAGCCCGGTGAGCGCCTTCAGCACATTGGCCTTGTGCACGATGGTGACCTTGCGGCGTCCATTGCGCAGCGCATAGTCGAATGCGAATTCGGCGATGCGGCGCGAACCCGCGCGCGTATTCACGCCCGACGACACGGCCACCGCATGGGGATCGCCGTCGATGGGGATGTAGTGCTCGAAGCCCACGTACAGTCCTTCGAGATTCTCGCGAACCATCACGAGGTCGATGCCGTCGTAGCGGCCACCAGGAATCAGCGTAAGGGCGGGGCGGACGTTGGCATAGAGCTTGAATTCCTCGCGCAAGCGCACGTTGACCGAGCGAAAGCCGCCGCCTACCGGCGTGGCGAGCGGTCCTTTCAACGCCAGGTGGGTGCGGCGAATGCTGTCGAGCAGCGCTGCGGGCAGGGGATCCCCGACGGCGGTGACGGCGGCCATACCACCCGCCTGGGGATCCCACGCAAACGGCCGGCCCAGGGCGTCGAGGATCGTGACGACGGC
>JBKJSU010000310.1:0-4074 GCA_046594415.1 Casimicrobiaceae bacterium
GCCGGGCCTCGATTTCATCGCCGCATTTTTCGGCGCGCTCTACGCCGGCTGCGTCGCTGTCCCGACCTACCAGCCGCGGCATCGCACGCTCGAACGCTTTCAGGCGCTCACCCGCGATGCCGGCGCGTCGCTGCTGCTCGGCACTACCGCCGCCGTCTTCCAGTTCAAAGCCATCGCCGAGCATGCCGCGACCATCCCCTGGCTGGCCACGGACGCACTTGCCAACGCCCTCGCGGACGATTGGACCGAGCACGACCCCGCGCCCGATGCCCTCGCGATGATCCAGTACACGTCCGGCTCCACCAGCCTGCCCAAGGGCGTCATGCTGAGCCACGCCAATCTCATCGACAACACCCGCGCCATCGGCCGCGCGTTCGAAATCCGCAGTAGCAGCAGGAGCGTGTTCTGGCTCCCGGCCTACCACGACATGGGGCTCATCGGCGGCATCCTCGCGCCTGTTGTCTTCGCCACGCCCGTCACCGTCATGGCGCCCGCATTGTTCCTGCAGAGTCCGTTTCTCTGGCTTGAAACGATCAGTCAATCCCGAGCGACGATCTCGGGAGGTCCCAATTTCGCCTACGACCTCTGCGTCCGCAAGATCACGGCGGACCAGCGCGCCACGCTCGACCTTTCCTCGTGGTCGCTCGCCTTCATCGGCGCCGAGGCCGTCCAGCCCGCCACGCTCGCCCGCTTCGCCGAGGCCTTCGCACCGTGCGGTTTCAACGCCGAGGCGTTCATGTCGTGCTACGGCCTCGCCGAAGCGACGCTGATGGTCACCGGGTCGAAGCACGGCGCCGGTGCCGCTGTGCACGCGTTTGACGACGACGCCCTCGCGCGAAACCAAATCCGGCCGGTGCCCGACGACGACCCGCACGCCCGCCTTCTCGTCGGCTGCGGCGCACCGGTGGGCGCGCTGCGCGTCGCCATCGTCGACGCGGACACTCAAGCGCTCGCGACGCCAAATCGCGTCGGCGAGGTCTGGGTCGCAGGCGAATCCGTGGGCCAGGGCTATTGGCGCGACGCGCAAAAAACTGCCGCGACGTTTCAAGCGCGGCAGAGCGACACCGGCGACGGCCCCTTTCTTCGCACCGGGGATCTTGGCTTCATCCACGACAACCAGCTCTACATCAGTGGCCGGGCGGACGACCTCATCATCGTGCGCGGCCTCAACCACCACCCGCAGGACATCGAAGCCACTGCGCGCGAAAGTCATCCGCTGCTCGAATCCGGCCGCGGCGCCGCATTCGCCGTCAACCAGGACGGCTCCCAGCGTCTGGTCCTCGTGCACGAGGTCGAGCGCGACGGCGATGACAACCTGACCCCGGTACTCGACGCCATCCGCGCGGCCGTCCTCGAAGAGCATGGCCTGGCGCTGTACGTTATCGCGCTGATTCGCTGCGGCACGATCGCCAAGACATCCAGCGGAAAAGTCCAGCGCCACGCCAACCGTGTCGCATTTCTCGCCGGCCAGCTCAAGCCACTTGCGCAATACCGTGGGCAATCGCGGTCCGCGCCGCCCCTGCCACCCGCGCACTCTGCCGCATTCGCCGCCGTTTGCCAGCACGCCCTGGCAATTTCGGGCGAGACCCTAGCCGACGTCACGCCCGAAACGTCGATCTCCTCACTCGGACTCGATTCTCTGCAACGTGTCGAGCTCGTCGCCGCACTCGACGAAAGCTTCGGCCGTCACCTGCCCGAAGCCGTCTACAGCCAGGCGACAACGCTCGGCCAACTCGCCGCCGCCGTGCAGCAGCACCTGATCGATCACCCGCGAATCGACACAGTCGCCCGCGAAGTCCCGGCGGAAAACGATGACGTCGCGCTGTTTCCCGAATACCTGGAGCTGAAGCGCCACCAGCGCATGCTGCTGGCCGTCGCGCAAACCAACCCCTACTTCCGGGTCGACCAGGGCCACGTCGCGCCGAGGTCAGGCGGCGGCGGGTCCGCCAGCATCGACGGCCGCGAACTGACCAACTTCTGCGCCTACGACTACGTCGGCATGGCGCATGACCCGACGGTCACCGCTGCGACCAAGGCTGCAATCGACCGCTACGGAACCGGCGCGGGTGCAAGCCGTCTGGTTTCCGGCGAAAAGCAGATCCATGGCGAGCTCGAAAGCGAACTCGCCGCATTTCTCGGCACGCCGGCGTCGATCGTATTCGTCTCCGGGCATGCGACCAATGTCACCACGATCGGGCACCTAATGGGTGCGGGCGATCTCATCGTCCATGACATCCTTGCGCATAACTCGATCATGCAGGGCGCCACGCTCTCCGGCGCCACGAGCCGCGGCTTCGCGCACAACGATTGGCGCGCCCTTGACACGCTGCTTTCGAGTATCCGCCACAACTTTCGACGGGTCCTCATCGCCATCGAAGCTGTCTACAGCATGGACGGCGACTATCCCGATCTCGCGCGATTTGTCGACATCAAGAACAAGCACCGGGCGATGCTGTACGTCGACGAGGCGCATTCTCTCGGCACCATGGGTCGGTCGGGTCGAGGCATCGGCGAGCACGCGCACATCGATCACGCCGACGTCGAGGTCTGGATGGGCACGCTTTCGAAATCGCTCGCGAGCTGCGGCGGCTATATCGCGGGTTCCGCCGAGCTCATCGAATTCCTGAAATACACGGCGCCCGGGTTCGTCTACAGCGTTGGCATTTCCCCGCCCAACGCCGCCACCGCGCTTGCCGCACTCACGCGCCTGCGGTGCGAGCCGCAGCGCGTTGCCCGGCTCCATCAGTTGTCGCGCTTCTTCCTCGGACTCGCGCAGGAGCGCGGGCTCGACACGGGCCTCGCGGGAGGAACGCCCATCGTCCCCATCATCATCGGCAGTTCCGTGAAGTGCCTCCTGCTTTCGCGCGCGCTGTTTCAACGCGGCATCAACGTCCAGCCGATCATCCACCCCGTCGTCCCTGAGCGCGCCGCGCGCTTGCGGTTCTTCATCACGACCCATCACACCGAATCGCACCTCGAGGACGCCGTCGGTGCGATCGTCGAGGAGCTCGCGAAACTATAGTGGATCACTGCGTCGAATCGAAGCGCCACGCCATGCCCAACGCTGAACACGCCATCGTGGTCGACCAGCTCTGCAAACGCTATGGTGCCCTGCAAGCGGTCGACCGTATTTCCTTCACCGTGAAAGCAGGGGAGATGTTCGCGTTCCTCGGCCCCAACGGCGCGGGCAAGAGCACCACGGCCGAGATCATCGAGACCATCCGCAGGCCGACCTCGGGGCACGTCAGCGTGCTTGGAATGGATGTCACCAAACGCAAGTCCGAGATCGTGCGCCGTATCGGCGTACTTCCACAGGGCTTCAGCTCGTTCGACCGGATCACCGTGCGCGAAAGCCTGCAGTTCTACGCCCGGGTATTCGGTTGCCGCACCGACATCGAGGCCCTGATGGACCTCACCAACCTGCGCGGCAAGGCCGATGCGATGTTCAACACCCTCTCCGGCGGCCTCAAGCAACGCGTCGGAATCGCGGCGGCGCTGGTCAATGACCCCGAGGTCGTCTTTCTCGACGAACCCACGACCGGTCTCGACCCGCATGCGCGGCATCAGGTCTGGGAGGTGCTCAAAGGGTTGAAAAGCCGCGGCAAGACGATTTTTCTCACGACCCACTACATGGAGGAAGCCGAGTTGCTGGCCGACACCGTCGCGATCATCTCCCGCGGCCGGATCGTTGCCATCGATTCGCCGGCGCGCCTCACGGAGCAGCACGGCGATCACATCCGGCTCACGCTCGAATCGATCGACAAGGCGGCGCTCGTCGTCATCCGGAAGATGGGCTTCAGCCCCAAGCCAACGAGCGACGAAAACATGTCCGTCCCGCTCAGGAGTGTGGAAGATGTGCACCGCGTTCTGGGCGAGCTCCAGAAGGCGGGTCTCGCCCCTGGCAGCGTCGACGTGCGCAAGGCCAATCTCGAAGAGGTGTTCATCAAGCTTACGGATGAGACCCCGCAGGATGACATCGGCGAGAACCCCCAATGACGCCGCGCATCATCACGGCCAGTCTCGTCGTGCGGCTTCGCAGCTTCTACCGCGAACGCTCGGCGATGTTCTTCACGT
>JBKJSU010000455.1:0-2552 GCA_046594415.1 Casimicrobiaceae bacterium
CGCATAGACC
Organism: Casimicrobiaceae bacterium; assembly: GCA_046594415.1. Classification (GTDB taxonomy): domain Bacteria; phylum Pseudomonadota; class Gammaproteobacteria; order Burkholderiales; family Casimicrobiaceae; genus VBCG01. The sequence goes on from JBKJSU010000455.1 coordinate 11, forward strand.
TTGCCAGCAATGTTGCCCTGCGCGTAGGTCCAGTCGGGCACTTCGGCCGGCGGCGGGTCGAGGAGCGGCGGCGGCGTGTTCGACGGGATCACGCGCATCACGATCATTCGCTGCATACCTCCGTGCGCCGCGAGTTCCTCGTCGGTGATGGGCGTGAGAAAAGGCGTGACCGGCAGCGGCTCGGGCGGCAGGCCCATGTTGAACGACGACGGCAGGACGACGATTTCCGCGACGATGTCGCCGGCAACTACGCCGCCCGCGCCGCCCACGCTCGAGTTGCGCCCCATTTCGATCGGGAACGAGCGCAGGTGATAGGTGCCCGGGGCGCCCGCTTTCACCAGGACATTGGCGCGGTTGCCGACCGCGAGCACGACACCTTCCGGGTAGGACGGTGCATCGACGGGCGGCATCATCGCCGACAGCGGCAGCGGCGGCGCCACCTTGAAAGTGCGCCGCGGATTGCCGTCGTGGCTGTACTGGTAGAAGGTGTGCTCGTGCAGGCTCAGGTTGAGCATCTTGAAGATGGCGGCGTTGACGAAACGCCACTTCTGCACCTCGCCGCTGTACATGATGAGGCGGGGCACGCGCACGCCGTTGATCGAGAACGGTGGCTCGCCGGTGGTGACGTTGGACACCTGGAGGAAGCTCTCGAGCTGGCCGGTGACCGGATCGTAGATCGGCGCCTGGAACACGAAGACCTTCTCGGCCGCCGCGGCAATTTCCGGCACCTGGTCGATAGGCCCCTGGATGATCAGCGCGCCGGCCATGCCGCTGCCCACGTGCATCGCGCTCGAGCCATGGAGGTGCGGGTGATACCAGTAGGTACCGGCCGGATGATCCTCGCGGATGAAATATTCGTATTGCCGTGTCTCGCCCGGCTGGATGCCCTGGTCGGGATCGTCAACGACGAAATCGCCGTAGAGCTTGGGCGGGTTCGACGTATTCGGATTGGTGTAAGGCGGCGTGGCCGGCTGCGGATAGATGTCAGGATAGACGTGCAGGCCGTGCGTGTGCAGGTTGGTGCTGTTGGGGTAGCTAAGGTGCGGCGTCTGGTTCTTCGGTAGTGGATTGGGCGGCAGCTTGTTGATGATCTTGATGCGCAGCTTGTCGCCGACATTGACGCGCAGCGTCGGCGCGGGAATCGTGCCGTACATGTTGCGCAACGTCACGATCGTGCCCTGGAACGGTATGGTCAGGTACGACAGGATGATCGTGACATCGAGCACCCCGTCCACGGACTGGATGTTCAACGGCTGCACGAACGTTTCCTTCGGCCCGACCGGAGGATTGCTGTCGCTGTTCCCGCCGCCGCAGGCCGAGAGCGCCGCCGGCACGATCGCGCCCGCGGCGACGGTGATGCCGAGCTGCAGAAAATCGCGCCTGGAAAGGTCGTCCACCGGCGTATCAGACATTGCGACCCCCGTTCGTGGCGCTCACTGCAAGCAATGCAGCCGGCAGCCGCTGCTCGCGCGCGGCCGCACCGATCTGGCCGTCGGTGTTGCTGCCCCAGCCGTAGAGCGCGCCTGCCGTCAGCGCGGCGGCGTGCGCCTGGCCCGCGGCGATCGCCCGCGCCTGCGCCAATCCGGGTATTCGTTGCGGCTGGAGGCGATCATCGGCATCGTCCAGTCCCAGTTGCCCGAGTCGATTCCACCCCCACGCATACACTTGGCCGCTGTTGCCGAGCGCCAGTGAAAAGTACATGCCCGCCGCAATCGCCTGCGCCCGTTCCGGCAGGTCCACCGGCAACGGGGTCGCCGAGTAGGCGGGTCCCGGCTGCCCGAGTTGGCCGTGGTTGTTGCTGCCCCAGGCAATCACCTCCCCCGTCGTGGTCAACGCGAGCGAGTGACTGGTGCCGGCAGCCAGCGCCTGCACGCGGTGCGGCAGCCGAACGGCGGTGGGCGTCTGCACCGCGCCCAGGAACCCCAGGCCGAGTTGCCCGGCCGCGTTGCCACCCCAGGCATAGACGCGCTGGTCACGCGTCAACGCCAGCATGTAGCCTTTGCCCAGCGCGATCGCGCGTGCCGCGGGCAGCCCATCCACGCGGCCGGGCGGCGCCTCGAAGGGCGCGTCGGGCCGTCCCAGCGCGCCGTCCTGATTGAGCCCCCACGTGTAGAGCGCGCCGGCACCATCGACGGCCGCCGACTGGAATTCGCCCGCGTCGACCGTGCGCACGCCGGCGAGCCCCGCCAGCAAGTGTGGCGTTGCCGGCGCGAGCGCCCCGGCGCGGCCGTCGGCGCCCGCACCGTTGGCGCCCCAGATCGCCACCTTGCGCTGGGGCGTGATGCCGAGGCTCAAGCCATAGCCCGCCGCGACCGCCAGCAGCGGCTCGTTCAGCAGCACTTCCACCGCCTGCGTCGGCGCGGGCGTCGTGCAGTACTCGGGCGTCCCGGACGGAACGCGGCCACTGCCGTCGCCGCCCCAGCCGATCACTTTGCCGGAGGCCAGCAATGCCAGCGTGTGGTCGCGGCCACAGCTGATTGCGTTGACCGCGTAGCGTCTGCCTGGGGATGGTGTCATCGTGAGCCGATCGCGTTGAGTTGTA
>JBKJSU010000552.1:0-4203 GCA_046594415.1 Casimicrobiaceae bacterium
GGCCAAACCAAGCCCGACCCATGACCCTTTTCGCCCTCGGCCTCAACCACACGACCGCGCCCCTCGAAGTGCGCGAGCGTGTCGTTTTTGCGCCCGACCATCTGGGCGACGCCTTGCGCGACCTGATCAGCGTGGGCAGCGTCAAGGAAGCGGCCATCCTGTCCACGTGCAATCGCACGGAAGTATATTTCCGGGGCAAGGATCCGGCGCCGGTCGCGGAATGGCTGGCCGGCTTTCACGACCTGTCGCACGCTTCGATCTCGCCGTACATCTACACGCTGCCCAGGAACAAGGCGGTCACGCACGCGTTTCGCGTGGCCAGCGGCCTCGATTCGATGGTGCTGGGCGAGCCGCAGATCCTGGGCCAGATGAAGCTGGCCGTGCGCTCGGCGGAATCGGCCGGCGCCATGGGTCTCGTCCTGAACCGCCTCTTCCAGCGCACGTTTGCGGTGGCCAAGGATGTCCGCACGCAAACCGATATCGGCAGCGCATCGGTCTCGATGGCGGCGGCCGCGGTCAAGCTGGCCGAGCGCATCTTTCCGTCGATCTCGGCGCAGCGGGTCCTGTTCATCGGCGCCGGCGAAATGATCGAACTCGCGGCCACCCATTTCGGCGCGAAGAATCCGAAGTCGATGACCGTGGCCAACCGTACGGTGGAGCGTGGTCGCCAACTGGCCGACCGCATCGGCGCCGACGTGATCACGCTCAACGAATTGTCCGACCGGCTGCAGGACTTCGACATTGTCGTCACGTGCACCGCGAGCACGCTGCCGATCCTGGGCAAGGGCATGCTGGAGCGCGTGGTCAAGCAGCGCAAGCATGCGCCGGTGTTCATCGTCGACCTGGCGGTGCCGCGCGACGTCGAACCCGAGGCGGCCGAACTCGACGATATCTTCCTCTACAGCATCGATGATCTCGTCACCATCGTGAAGGAAAACCTGCAGGTACGGCACGAAGCCGTGGCGCAGGCGGAGCAGATGATCTCCGACCAGGCCGAGCACTTCCTGCGCTGGCTGGAAGGGCGCTCGATGGTGCCCACCATCGAGGCGCTGCACAGCCATCACGACGAATTGCGCACGGTGGAGCTCGACCGCGCGCGCAGGATGCTGGCGGGCGGCGCGCCCCCGGACAAGGTACTGGAGGCGCTCGCGCGCGGACTTACCAACAAGTTCCTGCATGCGCCGCTGGCGGCGCTCAATGCCGCCGGCGACACCGAGCGGGCGGAGTTGATTGCCGCGCTCCAGCGCGTCTACAAGCTCGACGAGCCTTCCGCCGACGAGCATTAGCTGGCCGCTGCGCATGAGGCGGTCATGCCTCATATTGCCGTAGGCGTGGCTTCAGCCTCGCAAGCGCGTCGATAATCGGCGCAACCCCGCCAGCAATTCCCCGGTGCGTCCTGCGAGGCTGCATCGTCGCCTACAGTGAAATGCCGGGACCCTCCGGCACTGCCAAGCAAGCAATCATGAAAGCATCGCTGCGCACCAAGCTCGACCAGCTCGCCGACCGCCTGGAGGAGTTGAACCGGCTTCTCGGTGAGCCGGAGGTCACGAGCAACCTTGATCGCTATCGCGCGATGACGCGCGAGCACGCCGATCTGGCGCCGATCGTCGCGAGCCTGGTGGCCTACCGGCAGGCGGAAGCCGACCTCGCGGCCGCGGCGGACATGGCGGCTGACCCCGCGATGCGCGCCTTCGCCGACGAAGAGCGCGCTGCGGCGCACGCACGCATGGCGGAACTCGACATCGTGCTGCAGGCCGCGCTGCTGCCGAAGGATCCCAGCGACGAGCGCAACGTCTTTCTCGAAATCCGCGCGGGCACGGGCGGGGACGAGTCGGCGCTGTTTGCGGGCAACCTGCTGCGGATGTATGTCCGCTATGCGGAGCGGCACCGCTGGCAGACCGAGATCGTGTCCGCGTCGTCGTCCGACTTGGGCGGCTACAAGGAAGTGATCGTTCGTATCGTCGGGCAGGGCGCCTACTCGAAGCTCAAGTTCGAGTCCGGCGGCCACCGGGTGCAGCGGGTGCCGGCTACGGAGTCGCAGGGCCGCATCCACACGTCCGCATGCACGGTCGCGGTCATTCCCGAGGCGGATCCGATCGCCGACATCACGATCAACCCGGCGGATTTGCGCATCGACACGTTTCGCGCGTCCGGCGCCGGTGGGCAGCACATCAACAAGACCGATTCGGCCGTGCGGATCACCCACTTGCCCACGGGACTCGTCGTCGAGTGCCAGGACGACCGCTCGCAGCATCGCAACCGCGCCTCCGCGATGGCGGTGCTGGCCTCCCGCCTGCTGGACAAGGAGCGGCAGGAGCGCCGCAGCAAGGAAGCCGCGCACCGCAAGTCGCTGATCGGCTCCGGCGACCGCAGCGAGCGCATTCGTACCTATAATTTCCCGCAGGGCCGGGTGACCGATCATCGGATCAATCTCACGCTCTACAAGATCGACGCCATCACGGATGGCGAACTCGACGATGTGGTGAGCGCGCTGGCGCAGGAGTTCCAGGCGGAGCAGCTGGCCACCGTGGCGGGGGAAACGTGAAGACCAAAGTCAGGCGACCGGCGCCGTGGCTCGAGACGCTGCGCATCGAGATGCGCGAACTCGTGCCGGAGGACATCGAGGACCTGTATCTTCTCGACGGCGATCCGCGGGTCGTGCGCTACTTCGGCGATGGCAAGGCCATGCCGCGCGCGACAACGGCGGCCGCCATGCGCCGCATCCTCCGCTATCCACGGCTCTACCCCGATCTCGGCATCTGGTACGCCACGCGCCGCGATACCGGGGAATTCATCGGGTGGTTCTGCTTCAAATACGCGGGCCGCAGCGCTGACGTCGAGGTCGGCTACAGGCTGATGCACCGGGCGTGGGGCCAGGGCTTCGCTACCGAAGGCGCCACCGCGCTCGTCCGCTTCGGCTTCGACGATCTTGGTCTGCATCGGATCATCGGCGTCACGCATCCCGGCAACGTGGCATCCCAGCGCGTGCTGATGAAGGCCGGGCTGCTCGATCGCGGCTGGGGCCGCTATTACGACCAGCGACTGCGATTCTTCGCCGTCACGCGCGACGAAGATTGCGCATGACCGTGGGCGGCGCGCTGGCGCAAGCGGGCCTCGCTCCCATCGATGCACAGGTGCTGCTGGCCTTCGTGGTGGGACGCGATCGATCCTGGCTGGTCGCGCATCGCGACGACGCGCTGTGCCGCGAATACCTCGACACCTTCAATGCGCTGACCCGGCGTCGCCGTGATGGCGAACCTGTGGCCTATCTCACCGGTGTGCGCGAGTTCTGGGGGCTGCCGCTGCGGGTGACCACCGACGTGCTGATCCCGCGCCCGGAAACCGAGACGCTGGTGGAACTGGCGCTGGCACGGGTGCCGATCGATCGTCAGGTTCGCGTGCTCGATCTCGGCACGGGGTCGGGGGCGATTGCGCTGGCGATCGCCCATGAGCGGCCCCGCGCGCTGGTCGTTGGCTGCGATGCGTCGGCCGCCGCGCTGGCGGTGGCGGCGACCAACGCCGCGCGGCTCGATCTCGCGCGCGTGACCTTCGTGCACGGCGATTGGTACGACGGCGTACCCGAGGGAGCGTTCGACCTCATCGTCAGCAATCCGCCGTATGTGGCCGCTGGCGACCCGCACCTCACCGACGGCGACCTGCGCTTCGAGCCCGTCACGGCACTCACCCCCGGCGGCAATGGATTGGATGCGCTGGCCACGATCATCGAGGGCGCACCGGCGCGCTTGGTGGCGGGCGGCACAGTGATGGTTGAACACGGCCATGACCAAGCTGAAGCGGTACGCGCGCTATTGCTGGCCGCAGGCCTGGTCGAACCCTTCGCGGCACGCGACCTCGCAGGCATCTGGCGCGTTGCCGGCGCGCGCAAGAAGCCGATTCCGTCGTAAATCGTCGCGTTGCCGGCGCGCGCAACGAGTGGATTCTGTAGGCGAGGCTTCAGCCTCGCAGGTATATCGTTGCGTTGAGCCCGCGCGGCTGAAGCCTCGCCTACAAGCATGTATATCGTCGCGTTGAACCTGCGAGGCTGAAGCCTCGCCTACAGAGTCCACCAATTTCAGCCCGCCGCGACCGGCATCGCCACGCCCAGCTTCTCGCTCCACGGCTGCAGCGACGGCATGATGCCGCCGAACAGCGCCACGCCGTGGTCCTGCTGCTCGCGATAGCGCTTCATCCCGTTCTCACCCG
>JBKJSU010000015.1:0-3102 GCA_046594415.1 Casimicrobiaceae bacterium
AGTTGTGCCTTCCACCATGACCAGAACCCGGCCAGCCCCATCCGCCGCGCGAGTTCGTGCACGCGCGGCAGCAGCGAGGGCAGGTTCAGTGCTCGGTCAGCCATCGGATCGGATCCCTGTGTGTGGTGCAATCATGCGCTAGGGCGCGACGGCCGCAGGTGGGGGTTGGGTCATGCCGTCGGCCCAGTTGAGCGCGATCAATGGCCGGCGCGGTTCGCCCGACGGGCGGACCACCGCTTCGCGGGCGAAGGTTACACCATCGGGCGTCGTGGCCTGCGCCCGGATTCGCCATACTGGCACCGCACCGGCGGCGAAAGCTGCGGCCGGCGGAAACGGCGGCGCCGGCAGTTTGGCCGCCAGCGCGTCGGTGCGCTGTTGCAGGTAAGCATCGACCACGGCCGGGGTGGCGTTGGGCAAGGCCAACAACACATTGCGCGACGCGGTGGCCGGATTGACGCCGGGCTGGCGCGAATTCACCGTGAGGCTGTCGGCAATGCGCGCGTAGATCGCCGGGGTCATGCCGAGCACCCGCGCCACTTCGCTGACCGTTTCGAACGGCGCGTTGGCGGGCCGTTGCGGCAGGCCCGCCAGCCGGTAATCGGCCTCCTCCGCGCCGTTGGGACGTTTCGCCTCGTCCGCGTCGCGCCAGTCGAGGATGCCGTCCACGATGTGCGCCGTGGTGTCGGCGTCGGCGCCGCCCACCTGCTCCAGCAGCCCTTTCAGCAAGGCTTCGGGTGCCGCGTTGACATCGATGCGCGACGACTCGTCGACGCCACTGGCCACGATGTCGATGTCGCCCTCGCGCCAGCGCCGCATCTGCCCGTCACTGGCCCACGCGGTGGGGAAGCGCGGCCGCGACAGTTCATAGGCCATGCGCTCGACCGCGCCATCCGCCGCTGCGCGCGCCTGCGCCAGCGACAATGAATTGCGGGCCGACAGCGCTTCGCTGCGCATCGAAAACGCGAAGCCACCCGCGATGACCATCAGCAGGATGGTGAGCCACAGCACGAGCACCAACGCGATGCCGCGTTGGCGGTCGAGGATTGAATGACGCCGGTTGCAAGAGGCGGTGCGCATGCGTCAGACGCCCACGCACTGCATGCGGATGGTGTCCCAGGCGCGGCAACCGGCTTCCGGCGCCTCGCGGGGCGCCACGACAAGCTGCGGCCATGCCGGACCCACGCGCGGCGCGACTTCGATGCGCAGCAGGAGCGGAAGCAGCTGCGGATCGTCCCACCGGTCGCGCCACGTCGGCGCCATCTCGAGACTGGCGCCGCGGTCGCGGCCGAAATAGCCGATCTTGAGCGATGCGATGTCGTCGGCCAGCACCGAACGATCCGCCGAATTGAACTCGGGCATCGTGGTGGCGTTGACGTCGGGCACCATGCGCTCCAGCGCGAGCGCGCTCTTGCCCTTGCCCGCGCCCTCAATCAGCGCCAGCCGGTAGAACCACATGCCGCCCACGCCCACGCGGCCCGGAAGCGGCGCGGCAAACCGCAACTCGTCGCCCTTGCCGCTGAACAACAACGGGAACTCGGTGATCCTGCGCATCCGCTGCGGATGCTGCGCCGAGAGCTGCGTGCGCAGATAGTCGCCGGCGAGACGCATGCCGGAGTTGGCCTCGGCCTTGGCCTCACCCGCGTCCCATGTCCGGCCCGCAAGACGCAGCGACCCGAACAACACCGCGGACATCAGCGCGAGGAGCGACAGCGCGATCAACAATTCGACCAGCGTGAAGCCGCGAACGCGACGCCGGTTGCCACTGCCATCGCCCACACGCGGGGCGCGCCTGGCGTCGCCGTTGCGGTGGCGGGGTGCGCACCTCATACCGGCGTCCGGGGACCGAGCCGCATCGTTGCCAGCGACAGTGTGCGTTCGCGACCGTCCGCGCCGTCGAAGGTGACGTCGACGCTGATGCGGTATAGCCGCATGGCCAGCAATTCGGAGGCACGTTCCAGTTCCTGGTCGACATCCGGCACCGTGTACGTGACGACCTTGGACGTCCAGCGGATCTTGCCCGTGTCGTCGACACCACGGTCGTCCAGTGCCTTGAGCGGCTGCGTGGAGGCGGCGGCTTCGAGTTGGGACTCGGCAACGAGCAACGCCCGGCTCCATTCCTCGGCTGCCGACACGTTGCCGAGCGACGCCGAGAAAAGGCGAAACAAGGCCGTGGCCACCAGCGACAGGATCACGAAGGCCGCGAGCACCTCGAGCAGCGAGAACCCGCGCATGCGGCGCGCGGCGGGGGTCGGTTGCGCGCGCTTCATCATCACTTCAATCGAGGATCGCAACACGACCGGTCAGCCAGTCGACGTCGACTTCGTACTTGCGCTCGCCCGAGCCGACGGTGATGCGCCCGCCGTTGCTGCCACCGTCGGGATAGAAGCGGATTGAACCGGTCTTTTCGTCGACCAGGTCCTTCTGCGCGGTGAAGAGCTTCAGTTCCACATCGCGCGGCAGCGCATGCTCCTGCGGGTTGCGATCGACCTTGAAGCGGCGGCCGGCGACATCGAGCAACAGGAATGTTTCGCGCCGCTGCGACACCGCTTCGCTGCGCGCCAGCCGCAAGCCCGCTGCCAGCTGCCGCGCCGCGCTGCGCAACTCGGTGTTCGACACCCCGCCGCCAAGCATCGGCACCACGAGCGCCGCCACGATCGCCATGATCATCAGCACGATCATGAGTTCGAGCAGCGACACGCCGGCGGCGCGTTGGCGCGGAGTGCGGTGCGGGCGAGCCATCATGCGGGATCAGTTGCTCGTGATGTCCTTCGCGGGACCCTCGCCGCCTTCCTTGCCGTCGGCGCCGAAGGACACGATGTCGTAGGCGGCCTTCTGGCCCGGCGACGTGTATTTGTATTCGTTGGTCCACGGATCCTTGGGCAGCGTGCCCTTCTTCCAGTAGGGCCCGTTCCAGTTGGCGACACCGGATGGCGCGGTGATGAGCGCCTGCAGACCCTCCTGCGTGGTGGGGTAGCGGCCAACCTCGAGCTTGTAGAGGTCGAGCGACTGCCCGATCTGCCCGATCTCGATGGCGGCGGCCTTGCCCTTCGCGGCCTCGCCCTGCCCCATGAAATTGCCGCCGACGATGCCCATCACGATGGC
>JBKJSU010000051.1:0-2724 GCA_046594415.1 Casimicrobiaceae bacterium
GTGATCACCTGCGCCGGCCACGTGCGGTCGGGCAGGTTGATGGGGGCAAACGGCTTGTACTTGACGGCGGGATCGATCTTCATTGCAGGTTCCCTTGCCCGGCCATGGACGGCCAGAATAAACAATGGACTTGCACCGTCCTGACTTCGGACGATACGGGCACAACTCGAATTGGAAGGGGGTTTTATGTGCGCGCGGGGCGCAGCAGCAGCAATCCGCCCGGAATGAGCGCGGAGGCGGAACGAAGGTTCCGCGCGCTGGGGGCGGTGGTGGCGAAGCTGCTCATGCAGCAGACAGTAGCCGAGTTTGCGCACCGCCGCAAGAGGGGCGGCGGATGGCGGCGCCACAGTGGCATAATCGGGCGCCATTGAGCCCCCTTTCGCTGTGCCGACTCGCGCACCTGCCGGCGTCCACACCGTGACGGGGCGCCGCACCGGGCAGGCCGCCGCCATGAATCCATCCCGACCGCTGCCCGTTGCGCCCCCACCGCCTCCCGGCAGCTTTCCGCGCGCCTACCTGCCGTGGCTGTGGCTGCTCCTGATCGCGCACGCCGGGCTGCTCGGCTGGGCCGCCCTGCGCCCATTCGAAGTCGGGCGGCAGGATTACCGGCCGCTTGAATTCCTGCTGGTGACCACGGTGTCATTCGCGGTCGCGCTCGTCGGGTTGACCCTCGCGCGGCGCCATGCGCGCGTGTTCGCATTCGCGGGCGTCGCGATTGCCGCAGCCGCGCTGCTCACGCCAGGTGCCGTGGCCGTCGTGTTGCTGTGCCTGCTGAGCGCGCACGTGCTGGGCAGGCGCCTGCTGCGCTTCGTGGGCGGGCGCGCCGGCACCGCCTATCCTGCCGCGCCGTGGCCTTTGCCCATGCTGGTCGGCATCGGCGTCTGGATCGCGCTGGTCACGGCAATGGGCGGGCTGCACATCCACTACGCGCCGGTCTACGTTGCGGTGCTGCTCGTGCCGCTCGCGTTCGCATGGCGCGACACCGTCGATGCCTTGTCGCGCCTGCGGCCGCTAGCGGGGGCGGGGCCGGTGTTTGGATGGACGGAGCGCATCTGGGTCGCCTTGCTCGTGACGATGGTCGTGCTGCACCTCTTCATCGTCGCCCGCCCTGATGCCGGTTACGACTCCAGCACGATGCACCTCCAGTTCGCAGCCCTCGTCGAGGACATGCATCGCTGGCGCTTCGACGTCAATCGCTACGCATGGGCGGTCATGCCGCTCGGCGCGGACTGGGCGTATGCGATCGCCTACATCCTGGGCGGCGAAAATGCCGCGCGCCTTGCCAACTTTTCGTTCGGCGTGCTGGCGATGGGGCTCGTGTACGCACTGGTGCGCCGCCACACCCGGCGCGAGCTCGCACTCGCGAGCGTTTGCCTGCTGGTCTCCATCCCGCTTGCCTTTGCGGAGACGGGCTCGCTGTACGTGGAGAACCTGTGGAGCGCGTTCCTGCTGGCCGCCCTCTTCGTGACGCTCGACATGGCGCGTGGCACGCTGCCGGCGGCGCGCGGCTGGCCACTGTGGGCGCTCCTCGCCGCGGCCGCGATGCAATGCAAGGTCATCGGCGTGTTGTGGCTCGCGCCGCTCTTCGTGTACACCATCGTGGCGATGGCGCGGCGCGCGGAGGGGCAGTGGCCGGACTTGCGCGGGATGCTGGTGCTGACCGGCGCCACCGTCATGGCCGCATGGCCGTATGCCAACGCGTGGCTCCGCACCGGCAATCCCGTCTTTCCGTTCATGAACACCCTGTTCCGCTCGCCGCTGGCGGACACCACCACAGCGTTCACGAATCCGCTCTACGTCGTGCCGCTGCGGCCGTGGAGCCTCTATGAGGTCATCGCGGACAGTCACCGGTTCATCGAGGGCGGCGACGGTGCGATCGGGCTGCACTGGCTGCTGTTATTGCCGCTGGTCGCGCTCGCGTTTACGCGACGGCGTCCCGCCGAGCAGTGGTGGTGCGCCGCGCTGGCGGCCGTGTTCTTCACCGCAGTCTTCGTGCAACAGGCCTACCTGCGCTATCTGCTTCCGGCGTTCATGCTGCTCGCGGTGCTGGGGGGCTGGGCCGCCAACGACCTGCCCGACGGCCGCAGGACGCGCGTCGCGGTGCTGATTGTCGGGAGCCTGCTGTGCCTGCTGCACGTGCGGCTCATTCCCAACGGCAACTGGCCCAACGGGCGCCTTTGCCTTGGGTGCGCCTTCGATGCGCACGCGCGCGCGGACTATCTGTCCAGCTACATGGGTGACCGGATCGTCGGCGACCACCTCAACCGCAACCTGCCCGACGCGCGCGTCGGGTTCCTGATGCTCAACGCGCCAAGTCCGGGGGGATTCGTCGGGTTTTCGCGCGCGGCCAACTGGCACGACGGTCCGTTCTTCTCCGCCGTCGCCAACGCAACCACGGCCGCCGACATCGATGCGCTGGCGCGCCAGTACGGCCTTTCGCACATCGTGTACCGGACGATGGCCCCGGAGCGCGAGAACGAGGCGATCCGCGCCTTCCGCGACTCGCGCACGACACCTGTCTGGAAGTTCCAGGACTTCGTGGTGGCGGCGATCACGCCGCCGTGAGGCGCACTAGAATTTCTGCTGCAGGGGCTCGCGCGGCACGTTCTGCACGTCGTAGTTGACCGCGGACAGCAACAGCTGGATCGCGACGAGCACCGGCAGCGCCGCCAGCATCACCGCGCCGGACGTCGCCGGGGTGCCGGTATGGATCGACTCGATCCA
>JBKJSU010000155.1:0-4390 GCA_046594415.1 Casimicrobiaceae bacterium
GTGAAGATGCTGGCGCTCACGTTCCTGTTCGTCATCGGCGTGGCGTTGGTGGGCGAGGGCTTCGACAAGACGGTGCCCAAGGGCTACATCTATTTCGCGATGGCATTCTCGGTGTGCGTCGAGATGCTCAACCTGCGCATGCACAGGAAGTCGCCCAAGCCGGTGCACCTGCACCAGCCCTACGTGGGCGAACCCGCCGCACCGCAGGATGGTGCCGCGCGCCCCGATCGCGGCCACCGGTAACGGCGCGGCGTCAGTCGACCTTGATGCCGCGCTCGGCCACCACGCGCGTCCAGCGGTCGATCTCGTCGCGAATCAGCTTCGCGTAAGCCTCGGGCGTGCTGCCGATCACGTCGAAACCCATCTCCTGCAGCTTGTCGCGCAACGCGGGCTGCGCCAGCGCCTTCACGAGCGACGCGTTGAGTTTCTGCGCCGTCGCCGGGTCCATTCCAGCGGGGCCCAGCACGCCATAGAACGGCGCGGCATCGAAACCGGTGTAGCCCTGCTCGGAGAGCGTGGGCACGTCGGGCAGCATGGCCGCGCGCTTCGCGCTGACGATGGCCAGTCCGCGCACGGTGCCGGCCTTCACCTGCGTGCCCGACGGCACGATGGCGTCGATCACCAGCGGTACCTGGCCGCCCATCACGTCTTTCAGTGCGGGCGCGATGCCGTTGTAGGCGACATGCGAGCCGGCCAGACTCTGGCCGCCGCGGAACATCTCCCACCACAGGTGGCCGTAGCTGCCGATACCGCCCGACGTGTACAGCAATGGCTGCGGCAGGGCCTTGGCGTACGCGAGCAATTCCCTGACGTCCTTCGCAGGCACGCCCGGATTCACGACGATCAGCAGCGGCTGCGAAACCACCCACGACAACGGCGTGAAGTCCTTGCTGGCGTCGTAGGGCAGCTTGCGTCCCAGCGCGGTGTTGAACGCGATCGGCACGCCCGCGGCCAGCAACGTGTAGCCGTCGGGTTTGGCCTTGGCGACGAGGTCGCTGCCGACGATCTGGCCGCCGCCCGGCCGGTTCTCGACCACGACCGGTTGACCCAATTGCTCGGACCACGCCGGGGCGATCAGCCGGAACGCGGTATCGATACCGCCGCCGGGCGCCACGGGAACAATCAGCTTGACCGGCCGCGATGGAAACGTATCCTGCGCGTTCGCGCCGGGGGCGACGATGCCCGCGAGCGCGACGACGAGGGCAACACCGGACAACCGCAGCATCGGCATGGGACGTTCCTTGGCGAATGAAGTGGACGCCTCTAGACTAGTGCAGTCGCATCTTCGTTACAACCTGCCGTCAACCTCGCGCCGCCACTCCCCATGTCGACCGAAGCCCTGGGCGTCACCGTGATGCCCGAATGGTTCGCCTGCGAAGGCATCGAGCCCGTTCTCGACCGCCTGCAGCAGCTTGGCGCCACGGCGCTTGCCACCAGTCCCTATGTGATGGAGCCGGGTACGGCCGACGACGGGGGCCGCGAGCCGCCCGCCGACGGCGAGGCGGGCAAGGTGCGGCCGCTCGACCGCGACTTGTGGGGACAGCGCGAATTGTGGGTGCGCACGGCGCCGTCGCTGGTCCACGATCGCGCGCGCTATGCGAATTTGCGCTACCAACCGTTGCCGCCGGCGCCCCTGACCTTCGCGCAGCACGACCTGCTCGATCGCGTGTGCGCCGCGGCGCGCGCGCGCGGCATCGCGGTCTACCTGCAGGTGATGGCGGCCAGCCCGCCCGGATACCGGGTGCAGTTTGCCGGGGTCGACGCCGCCGACGAGTGCCTCGGCGCCGATGGCCTGCCGCATCGCGATCGCGTCGATCGCAATGCCTCGCTGGCCAGTCCGCATATCGCTGCCTACACCGCGACGCTGGTCACGGAACTCGCGTCGCGCTATCCGCAGGTGACGGGCATTCGCCTCGACTGGCCCGAGTATCCGCCGTACGACATGCAGAGCGCGCTCTTCGACTTTAATCCGGCGCTGCTGGCGCTGCTGGCACAGCGCGGCGCGGATCCGCACGTGGTGCGGCTGCAGGTCACGGCCTGGGCCGACGGCGTGCGCGCGGCGGCAACCGCCGCGGCGCCCCGCGGTGCCGCCGCGGTTGTAGCCGCATTGGTTGCTGCGGACTGGGGCGCGCTCACGGCGAGCCACGGTTCGCTCGCAACATTATTTGCCGCGAAGAAAGCGGCCGCGCGCGCGTTGCTGGCGCAATGCCGGGCCGCGCTCGACACGCTGCCGGGGCCGCGCCGCCGCTTCGAGCCGCAATTCTTTCCGCCGCCGTTCCACCACATTTCCGGCGGGCCGCTCGATGCGCTCGACGGCATCGCCGATGCGATCGGCATCAAGCTCTACACGATGCACTGGCCGATGCTCGCGCGCTACTGGGCGCGCGACCTTATCGGCGCGGCCGCGCCGGCGCATCTCGATGCGGTCACCGCGGCGGTGGCGTCGCTGTTCGGCCTGACCGACACGCTCGATGCCGACGGCCGCCGGCTGCGTTACCCCGAGCCGCACGAGCCGCATCCGGTGGGCGCGCACGCGCAGCACGCCAAGCTGATCGCGGCCCGCCGCGTTGCCGGCAACGTGCCGGTGCGCGCCTTCGCCCACAGCTACGGGCCGATCGACGACGTCGTGGCGCGCTACCGGATTGCCAAGCAGTCGGGCGGACCGGTGTGGATCAACCGCTATGGCTATTTAAGCGACGCCAAGATCACCGCGCTTGCGGGCTAGCCGCGTCCGACATACGGCATCTTGGTCGCCATCACCGTCATGAACTGCACGTTGGCGTCGAGCGGCAGACTTGCCATGTAGATGACGGCACTGGCGACATGCGCCACGTCCATCAGCGGTTCGATCGCGATCTCGCCGTTGGCCTGCGGCACGCCTTTGGCCATCTTGGCGGCCATCTCCGTGGCGGCATTGCCGATGTCGATCTGGCTGCAGGCGATGTCGTACTTCCGGCCATCGAGCGACGTCGACCTGGTCATGCCGGTGACGGCGTGCTTGGTGGATGTGTAGGGCGCCGAATTGGGGCGCGGCGCGTGCGCCGAGATCGAGCCGTTGTTGATGATGCGGCCGCCCCGCGGCGATTGGGCCTTCATCAGCTTGATCGCCTGCTGCGTGCACAGGAAGACGCCGGTCAGGTTGATGTCGACGACATTGCGCCACTGCTCGAACGTCAGTTCCTCCAGCCCGACCGGCGGCGCGCCGACGCCGGCATTGTTGAAGAGCACGTCGAGCCGTCCGTAGGCCGTCCTGGTCGTCTCGAACAGCGCGGCCACCGACGCCGGGTCGGCCACGTTGGTCGGGATCGCGCGTGCCTTGGCGGCGAGCGACCCCGCGCTGGCAATGGCCGCGTCCAGCGCGTCGCCGCGCCGCCCGGCGAACATCACGTGGTAGCCCGCCCCGAGCAGCGCGACCGCGGAAGCTTTGCCGATGCCGCTGCCGGCGCCGGTGACGATGGCGACTTTGTGCTGCTCACTCATGCGATTTCCGATCGTTGTTGGTTGCCGATGTCGGCCGGATGCGTGCCATGGCGCGCATGGTCCGGCGTAGGGAGTCGTGCATTCTGCGGGTGGCGGGCCGGTTGCACAACGAGCCAGTTCGACCGTGGCCGCGGCTGCCGATCCGCTACGCCGGCGGTCCGGCGGTGCGATCCGGCGGGCGCGCGATGCCGCGCTGGTTCGGCCCGGTTGCCTCCTCCGCCCGGTCCCTGCTACGATCCCCTCCATGACGTTGGCATACGCGGAGGCCGATCACTCCGGCAGCGCTTGCCAGGCATAGGCAGCGATGCGACGGGGGGCGATTCCAATATGAAGTGTACGATCTGTGGCCACTCGACCATGCCCGGGGCCCTGCTGTGCGGGCCCTGTCGCGCCGCGCTCAAACGGGCGCGGTATCTGAGTGTCCAGGTGGTCTCCCCGTCGTCGATGATGCAGGGGCGCCCGCGGCAGTCGCGCGACAAGGCTTCCGCGGCGCCTTCGTCGCGCGCGTCGCCCGGCGCCGCGAAAGCGCTCGCGGCGCATGCCGCAGCCGCAGTTCCCGCCGCAGCGGCAGTACCGCCGCAACCGCCGCTGTTGCGCACGCTGGCAATCGCCGCTGCCGCCATGGCGGCACTCGGGGTGGTGGCTTACGTGGGGCAGCCGCCGGCACGCGATCCCGTGCCGCTCGCGGAACCGGCGGCAGCGGCCGCGGGTGCTCGTGTCGTGAACGTCGACGCGCCTCCAGCGCAGGCGGGGGCGGGGGCCACCGGCGCGAAGGCGGCGCTACCGGCCACCGACAGCGTCCTCGTGTCGTCGGGTCCGGCCGACGAGGGCCCACCGCCGGCGGCGAAGCCCGTCCGACCGCAACGCCTGCGCGCAACCGCGCCGGCTCGACCCACCGACTCCACCGTGC
>JBKJSU010000282.1:0-9378 GCA_046594415.1 Casimicrobiaceae bacterium
CTGTGCCTCGAAGAGATGGGCCTGCCCTACGCCCCGATCCCGGTCGACACCCGCAAGGGCGAGCAGCACACCCCCGCCTTTCTTGCCATCAACCCCAATGCGAAGGTGCCGGCCATCATCGACGGCGACGCCACCGTCTTCGACAGCAGCGCGATCCTGCTGTACCTCGCCGAGAAGACCGGCCAATTCCTGCCCGCCAGCACGCCCGCGGGTCGCGCCGGCCTGTACTCCTGGATGATGTTCGTCGGCAGCGGCGTCGGCCCCTACTCCGGCCAAGCCGTTCATTTCAACCACTACGCGCCGGAAAAACTGCCCTACGCGATCAACCGCTACGGCTTCGAAGCGCGGCGCCATTACGGCATCCTCGACGCGCACCTCGCCAGGCAGCGCTACATGCTGGGCGACACCTACACGATCGTCGACATGAACGTCTGGGGTTGGGCGCGCATCGCGTCGTTTGTCGTCGGCGAGGAAGCGTGGTCTCAGTTTCCGAACGTCAAGCGCCTGGCCGACGAGATCAGCGCGCGCCCGGCAGCCGCCCGCGTGCAGGCACTGAAGGACCAGCACAAGTTCAAGACCGAGATGGACGCCGAAGCGCATCGCGCCATGTTCCCCGGCAACGCGCCGGTGGCCGCGTAAGCGCCCGCAAGACGGAACTGTGCGTCGTGGCGTGGGGGACTGCTTTCCGGCTGAATTGGAGGGGTCGTCGAATTGACCCCGACTTCAGCAGGAAAGCGGTACCGCACGCCGCGGCGCCGGCAAAACCGAAATCCCGCGCCTCCGCAAAGCCGCGCAAGGCTGAAGCCTCGCCTACAGATGTGTGGAGCCGCGCCGCGCGAGGCTGAAGCCGCGCCTACAGAGGCGTGGAGTCACGACGATCGAGGAAGCTATTGATCGATCGTGACGATGTTGTCGCTGGTGTCGCGATCGATCAGCTTGTTGAGCGGATCGATGCCGGCTTTCGCGGGCACGCCATCCACGGTCACGACAAACGTATTCTCGCCGGACTTCACGCGCCGTTTCTCCAGCAGCAGCCAGTTGCCCTTGGCATCCTGCACGCCGATGTCCACCGGCATGTCCATCGGCGCTTCCTTTTCGTTGCCGGCGCCATCGGCCCGCAACTTCTTCGCGGTGGCCACGAGCGTGACCTCCGTCTTGCCATCGGGCAGTTTTTTCGCCGTCGCCTTCACCGCGCGATCATCGAAGAGCGTGATGTTCTCGATGAAATCCTCGAGCAGCCCCTGATGCTCGGCCGGCGTCACCCGCTTCAATTCAAACAGCAAGTCGCGTGACGTCGGGTACGGCGGCCCCTTGAACCGCCACTTCCGCACGAATGCGGCCAGCGCATCGTTGAGCGCGGCCTCGCCGATCACGTCCTGCAGCGCGTACAGCACCAGCGCGCCCTTCTGGTAGTGCACATAGGCGGCGCCATCCGCGCGCAGCAGCGTGGGTTCGACTTTCTGCTCGGTGCTGCGGCCCAAGAGGTAGCGGTCGAGTTCGTACTTCAGGAAACGCCGCATCTTGGCGTCGCCGTACTTGTGCTTCGTCACCATCAGCGCCGAATATTCCGCGAGGCTCTCGGTGATGAACTCCCCGCCCTGCACATTGGCAGGCACCGCCTGGTGCGCCCACCACTGGTGCGCCACTTCATGCGCGGTCACGAAATAGGGATAGTCAAGGTCCTTCGGGTCGGCGTCGTCCACCTTGGCCGTGAACCCGATGGCCTCGTTGAACGGCACCGTATTGGGAAACGACTCGGCAAAGCCGCCGTTGCGGGAGAAGCGCGGAAACTCGACGATCCGTACGATCTGGTGCTGGTACGGCCCGAAATTCCTGGTGAAATAGGTCAACGAGTCCTTGACGCCGGCGATCATCCGGTCGAGGTTGTACTCATGCCCAGGGTGGTAGTCGATCTCGATGGCCACGTCGCCGTCCGGACCCTTCCACACGTCGCGCTTCACCGCGTACCGCGCCGACACGAACGGATAGATCGCCGACATCGGAGAATCCATCTTGTAGACGATGCAGCGGCGCCCGCCTTCCGTGCGGTCGCTTGCCACGTAGCCCGAGGTGATCGGCAACTGGTCGGCGGCCGTGCACACCTCGGCCTTGAAGTCGATGAAGTCCGCATCGCGTGTCAGCCCGCTGACCTGCTGCCACGCCTTGTCGTCGAGGTCGTGCATCCGCGGCCGGTCGGGCAGCCCGAACTTGCGCCGGTCGTTGTCGGACATCAGCTCCGCGCTCTCGTCGTAGCCGAAGCTGGGAATGAGCGACGTATCGGGGCTGAGGCCGGGATTGAGGAAGGTGCCGTTACCCAGCACCGACGGGTCGGCCCCGTCGTTGCGAAATCCCCTGGCGCCGTATTCAAGGCCGAAGCGGAAATCCATCGTGGCTCCCGGCGCCATCGGCGTTGCGAGCACCAGATGATGCCAGCGCAGCCCCGGCTCCTCAGCCGCCACTTTGAACGGCGCGTCCGGCCCAATCTTCAGCGCCCGCGCGTAGCGGGGATAGTGCACATACAGGTCGGTGATCGGCCGGTCGGTACGGTTGATCAGCGCCAGCGTGCCGCTAATCCGCGCGCGCTGCAGGTCCGGAAAGATGTCGGCGCGCACGTCGGCCGCGGTCACCTTCGGCTGCGGCGCGGACGTCAGTGTCTTGAAGCGTCGCTCGTACTCGGCCTGCATGCGCTGCGACGCGTTGCGCGAGTAGTACGCATTGAGCACGTGCGTGTTGTAGTAGATGTAGCCTCCCGTGGCCACGAAAACCATGCCGGCCACGGCCGCCGCCGACCACGCCGCCGGCGACATGCGGTGGAGGGCGACGCGCAGGCGGCCCTTCCAGCCACCGTCGCGGCCGCGCACCCAGAGCGCGTAGGCCAGCACCAGCAGCAACGCGGCAAACGCGCCCCAGTACAAGCGAAACCAGAACACCGCGGGCAGGAAGTGGCCATAGCCGTTCAGGTCGGAGTAGACGACGTCGGGGCGCGAGGCGAAGCGATACAGCCGGTCTTCAAAGCCGAAATCGGGCAGCCGCGACGACACAATGAAGACCAGCACCACGACAAAGTGCCCGACGTACTTGTTGTTGACGAGCGTATGCACGGTGAGCGCCAGCACGGCCAGCAGCGCATAGGCGGAGAACTGCAGCACGAACAGTTCGAAGAGGTAGTGCACGATGTCGATGCGCGTGAAGCCCTGCGCCAATTGCACGCCGATGCTGCACACCATCACCACCACCAGCAGCACCAGCTGCAGGCACAGCAGCGCGGCAAACTTGGCGGCGAAGCCGAGCCACGTCGGCGCGGGCATGCTGTCGGTGATGTCGTCCATGCGGACGTCGCGCTCCCGCCACACCAGTTCGCCCGCGTAGATGGCGGTGACGATCAGGATGAAGATGCCGAAGAGCCCCCCGACCAGATCCAGCATCTTGTAGGTGAGCGGCCAGGTGTTGGTACCGAACGTCTGTCCCGCGTTCCACGCGTTGCCAACCACCAGCAGTACGCCGCCCAGCACGATCGTAAGAAAGCGCGGGCTGCGCACGATTTCGGTGACATAGAGCCTGGTGAGGCCCGGCACCATGCGCAGGAACGCGCCGGTGCTGCGCTCAAGCGGTGCCGCCTGCAGCGCGGCCAGGGTGGCCAGCGCAGCCGTGTCGACAGGCGCCGCGGCGCGGGCGGCATCGCCCTTGCGCGCGCGGCCGGAGGTGACGGCCTCCATGCGGAACCTCCGGTATCCGATGGCGGTGACGACCAACCCGAAGCCGAGCCAGAGCAGGCGGTTCCAGAGCAATGGCCCCTCCAGCGGAATCTCGAACACGTTCTTCTGCGCCACCGACCAGTAACGCGCGGTAAGGTCGAGCGCCGTCACGCCCGACGGGTCCACCAGCGCCGCCAGCCATTTGTTGTCCACGTCGCCCAGGAGGTCCAGCGCGAACAGGTAGCCCACGAGCGCGATCACGCCGGCGACATACACGGGCGCCATCTGCCGCGTGAGCGCCGCCAGCACAAAGAAACACCCGCCCATCCACAGGAGGTTGGGCAGCAGCAGGATGAGATAGGGCCGCAGGAAACTTTGCACCGACGGCGCGTCGACCAGGCGAGCCGGCACGACCCCCGGCCAGTGCGTGCCAATGATGATGCCGATGGTGATCCCGCCGAAGATCAGCAGCAGCGTCATCCAGGCACCGAGCAGGCGGCCCAGGAAATAGTCGCGCTTGGCGATCGGCGCCGAGAAGAAGAAGTGATAGGTGCCGTATTCGTAGTCCTGCTGCACGGCGCGGCCGACGACCGAGCCGATCACCGTGACCCCCAGGAAACTGAGCAAACCGACGCTGATGGCGATGGCATAGGTGCCGTTGATGAAAATCTTGTCGCCGCCGAAGCTCACCGAGGCGCTGCCGAGCGCGCCGCCCGCGGCCGCCATCCACAAACCGGCCAGCGCGCCGAACACGACGAAGTAGACGTACGTCGACACCGTCCGCAGCCGCCGGACAAAGTCGAACCATGCAATCGCGAGCATCGTCATGCGTTCAGGCCGCCTGTGCCAGCGGCGCGCCGAGATAGCCGGCGATGCCGCAGAAATAGACGTCCTCGAGATCGGCCTCCGCCGGCTCGAAACCGGGCCCCGGCGCAACGACGCCATGGGCGCGGACCACCGTCTGGCCGCTCTGCAGCCTTGTCGAGACCACCTGCACCTGGCTCTTGAGCGCTTCCGCCTCGGCTTTGGTGACCACCTTGCGCCAGATGCGCTGATGCAGGCCCGCGACCAGCGCGCCGGGCTCGCCGGTCAGCAGCAGTCGACCCTCATTGATCACTGCGAGGTTGGCGCAGAGGTCCGCCACGTCGCTGACGATATGCGTCGACAGGATCACCACGACATCGGACGCGATGTCGGCCAGCAGGTTGTGAAAGCGCACGCGTTCCTCGGGGTCGAGGCCGGCGGTGGGTTCGTCGACGATCACGAGCTTGGGATTGCCGAGCAGCGCCTGCGCGATGCCGAAGCGCTGGCGCATGCCGCCCGAAAAGCCGCCCAGCTTCTGCTTGCGCACCGTATGCAGATTGACACGCTGCAGCAGCGCATCGACGGTGGCGCGGCGCGCCTTGCCGTCCACCAATCCCTTCAACCGCGCAAAATGATCCAGCAGTTCAACCGCGGAGACCTTGGGATACACGCCGAAGTCCTGCGGCAGGTAGCCCAGCACTGCGCGCACGCGATCCGGTTGCCGCAGGATGTCGATGTCGCCCAGCGTCGCTGAGCCCGAGTCGGCGCTCTGCAACGTGGCCAGCGTGCGCATCAGCGTCGACTTGCCCGCGCCGTTGGGACCAAGCAGCCCGAACATTCCGGGCGGGACCGACAGCGACACGTTGTCGAGGGCCTGCACGCCATTGGCGTAGCGTTTGGACAGATTGCGAATTTCAAGCGGCATGGGGCCTCGGCAGGAGGAAGCAGCGGGTCGGCGGTTGGATGCGGCGGAGACTCGGGCCGGATTCAATTTCGAAGGCCGCGTCCACGTCGCGCCGGATTATCGCGGTCGCCGAGGCGGTGCCGCGAAACGACGCGGCGATAGCGTGAATTCGTGCCGCGCAAGGCCCCATCGAAGGGGCGGCGAACGGCGCTAACCCGGAACTCGTCCAAATCCGGGCAATTTCAGCGCCGGATCGCGGATATCGATGCCGGTGACCAACCCCAGCACATTCACCTCGACCCCCTCGTCCCAGCCGGCCAGCACGCCAAGCAATCCGAACATCGACACCTGGACCCCCGTGTGACTGGGCGTCCAGCCAACCACGCCGTCCAGCGCCACGTAATCCTTGCCCAGCGCCGTCGGCGGCATCGCGAGGCGCAGCGCCGGAATCTCGCGACCCAGGTGCGCGATGAAGGTGTTGCTGTTGGGCCCGGGCCACGCGCGGTAGGTGGTGGGCCACGGATAGCGCGCGACCGCCCGCGGCAGGCGCGCGATCACCGCCTCGGCCTGCGCG
Organism: Casimicrobiaceae bacterium; assembly: GCA_046594415.1. Classification (GTDB taxonomy): domain Bacteria; phylum Pseudomonadota; class Gammaproteobacteria; order Burkholderiales; family Casimicrobiaceae; genus VBCG01. The sequence goes on from JBKJSU010000282.1 coordinate 5,978, forward strand.
CCCCGCAGGTCGCGGATCAGGCGCGCCGGCGAGCCGAACCACTCCGCATCCGGGGCGCGCTGGTCGGACGCGATGACCACCGAGCGTCCGCCGCCGCCGTACCAGCCGATGACTTCGTGGCGCACATAGCCGTCGGCACCGGCGGGCTTCACCGCCAGCCACATATGGTCGGCAAAGGCGCCACGCCACGCGAAGGCGCGACTGGCGTAGACCTGCACCACGGCCGCCGGATGTGCCGCCGGATCCGGCGCCTGCCCGGACGAGCGATGGGTGGCGGAGCGCCAGTCGCTCGGCGGATCCGCGCGGGCCACGGCAAGCTTGAGGAGCGGCCCGGCGAGCAGCAGCGTCACCAGCACCGCAAGCCACGCGCCCATGCGCAGTGTCTTGCCGGAGCGGAGCGAGGGCACGATGGCAGTCACGCGGTCGCGCGCGCACCGCGATGGACATTGGGCAGCAGCTGCGCAAGCTCGGGGCCGCCGACGAGCTGGATGCGCTTCTCCGCCGCGAACTGGCGCGCGTTGTCCGAAACCTCGCCGATGGCGATGTAGATGCAGCCATGCACCTCGCGCGCATCCTTGGCGGCGAGGAGGTCGCGCAGCGGCTCGATGCCCGTGCGCGCCACCTTCCAGCGCTTGCCGCTGACGAGCGACGTGCGCATGTCTTTGGTCACTTCGAAATCGGCGGCGGCGTGCTGCACCCGGCGCACTTCGTAGCCGTGGCTGCGGTACCCGTCCTCCACCACGGCGGCGAAGTCGGGCCACGTCATCGTGCGCACCGCGTCCAGCGTCCTGTCGACGCGCCCCGTCGACGGTCGTTGCAGCTGCTTCCAGAGTGCCATGCCGGCAATCACGATGAACGGCAGCCCCATCGCGCCGCCATAGATGCGATAGGCCTCGGGCAGCAGCATCACCGCCACCGCGACGATGCCCACGGCGATGGCGGCGCTGAGCAGCCACGACGACCGCAGCAGGATCGCGAACAGCGAATTTTCGGCCATCTTGAATTCAGGAAGTTTCACGCGCTTGCCTCGCCTCATGCAGGGGAACGACCCGCAAGTATAGGCGACCGGAGCGCCGCCGGCAGTGGACGCACTGCCCCGGTTGTGCGATGCGGTACAATACGTCTCGCGGCGTTTGTTCCAGTCCCCTTGCCGCAGTCGATTCCGACTTCCGCCGTACCTCCCGTTTGGCTGTGACTGGCCGCTCCCCTGTGGGGTGGATGGCCGAGCAACCATTCGAAAGTTGTCATGTCCTTCTCCAAACTCGGGCTTTCCGAAGCCCTGCTGCGTGCGGTCGCCGATCAGGGCTACACGATCCCCACCCCCATCCAGGCGCAAGCCATTCCCGCCGTGCTCGAAGGCGTGGACCTCCTGGCCGGCGCGCAGACCGGCACCGGCAAGACGGCGGGCTTCGTGCTGCCGATGCTGCAGCGCCTGGCGACGCGACCCTCGCCGTACGCACAACAGGTGCGCAAGCCGCTGCGTGCGCTGATCCTCACCCCCACCCGCGAACTCGCGGCACAGGTTGAGGAATCGATCCGCCTTTACGGCAAGCATCTCAACCTCTCGTCGATGGTGCTGTTCGGCGGCGTGAGCCTGGGCCCGCAGACCACGCAACTGAAACGCGGCGTCGACATCCTCGTCGCCACCCCCGGCCGCCTGCTCGATCACCAGGGTCAGGGCAACGTCAATTTCTCGCATATTGAGTGCTTCGTCCTCGATGAGGCCGACCGCATGCTCGACATGGGCTTCATCCCCGACGTCAAGCGGGTGATGGCGCTGCTGCCGAAGAAGCGGCAGAACCTCCTCTTTTCCGCCACGTTCTCCGACGAAATCAAGGCGCTGGCCGCGAAGCTGCTCGACAACCCGCGCGTGATCGAAGTCACGCCGCGCAATTCCACCGTCGACGCTATCGCGCAGCGCGTGCATCCGGTCAATCGCGAGCAGAAGGCGCAGGTGCTGGCATGGCTCATCGGCACGCAGCGCTGGAAGCAGGTGCTGGTGTTCACGCGCACCAAGCACGGCGCCGACAAGCTCGTGAAGTCGCTGCATGCCGACGGCATCGGCGCCGTCGCGCTGCACGGCAACAAGAGCCAGAACGCGCGCACGCGTGCGCTGGCCGATTTCAAGAGCGGCGAAGTCGAGGTGATGGTCGCCACCGACATCGCCGCGCGCGGCATCGACATCGACCAGTTGCCGCACGTCGTGAACTACGACATGCCCAATGTCCCGGAAGATTACGTGCATCGCATCGGCCGCACCGGTCGTGCCGGCAACGATGGCGAAGCCATTTCGCTGGTCTGCGTGGATGAGCACGTCTTCCTGCGCGACATCGAGCGCCTGATCAAGCGGACGATTCCGAAGGAAACGCTGCCGGGCTTCGAGCCCGATCCCAACGCGGTGGCGCAAACGGTGTTCGCGCAGCGCGGCCAGCGGCAGGGACAAGGGCGCCCGGGCGGCGGCGCTCCGCGCCATGGCCAAGCGGCCTCGCGCGACGGCCGCAACGGCAACGGCGGCGGCAACGCCCGCGGATCGAGCCAGGGCGCGCGCAAGCCGGCCGGGGCACCGGCACAGGCACGCAGTCATGGCGCGGCGCACGCCGCGCCGCGCAGCACGGCGGCGGCGCCTTCGCATGCCCGCAGCCACGCTGCGCCGGCCACCACGGCGCAACCGCGCAGTCACGGCAATGGCGCCGCGCAAACGCGCAGCGCCCCGCGCCAAGGCGGTGGCGGCGCGGCATTGTTGAGCCGCGCGCGGGTGCGTAGCGCCAGCTAGTTCTTGGCGCCGGTTACCCCAGCCGCTTCTGCAACTCGGGCGGCGTGGAAAACGACTTGCGGAATTCGTCGCTCGACCCGGCCAGCTTCACGCCCGCCCGCTTGATCGCGCCGTTGTCCACCTTGGATAGCGGCGTGTATTGCGGATGGTGATGCTCGAGGTACGGGTCGTTGCGCGCCGCGTTGTAGCACATCAGCACCGTCCAGCGGCGGCTCATCGAGCGGTTCTGGTCGGAGCGATGCAGCACGTTGCTGTGGAAGAAGAGGCCGTCGCCGGGCGCCATCTCGGCGTACACGATCGGAAGGCGCTTCAACACTTCCTCCACGCGCCGCGTATCGGCGCCTACCTGCTCGCCCGCCAGCACGCCGTGCTCGATGCGACCGCACAGATGCGAGCCCGGCACCACCTGCAGGCAACCGTTCTCGCGCGTCGAATGATCGAGCGCCACCATCACGCTGGCCATCAGCGGGAACACGCAGCCGTTGTGATACCAGTAGCCGTAGTCCTGGTGCCACTCCCACGCGCCGCCCACCTGCGGCTCCTTCGCCGTCAATTTCGAGTGATAGTGATAGACCTCGCCGCCCAGCATCGCTTCCATCGTGTCGACCACGCGTTCGCTGCGCGCCGC
>JBKJSU010000334.1:0-3638 GCA_046594415.1 Casimicrobiaceae bacterium
GCCGACGCCATTCGCCCCACCGCCAAGGCCGCGGTCGCCAAGCTGCGCGAGCGTGGCATCGAGGTGGTGATGCTCACCGGCGACAACGCCGGCACCGCCAAGCGCATCGCCGCCGACTTGGGGATAACCAGCGTACTGTCCGATGTATTGCCCGGCCAGAAGGCGGCCAAGATCAAGGAACTGCAGGCCACTGGCAAATTGGTCGGCATGGTCGGAGATGGCGTCAACGACGCGCCCGCTCTCACCCAGGCCAATGTGGGTTTTGCCATCGGCGCCGGCACCGACGTGGCGATGGACAGCGCCGATGTGGTGCTGATGAAGAGCGACCCCTACGACATCGTTGGCGCGATCGAACTGTCGCGCGCCACTTTGCGCAAGATGCACCAGAACCTGTGGTGGGCGGTCGGCTACAACGTGATCGCCTTCCCGCTCGCTGCAGGGGTGCTCTATCCGTTCACGCTGTCGCCGGAGATCGCGGCATTGTCGATGTCAGGCAGCTCGGCGGTGGTGGCGATCAACGCGCTGCTGCTCAAGCGCACCAAGCTTGCCGGCATCAAGAGTGCACAATCGAAAAGTGCTCCACCGGCCGCCGCGCCATCTGCCGCAGCGGCTGCCCCGAGAGTGCCAGCATGAGCGACCAGCTCCACGTTGCGGGCTTGGCTTCATTCGATGTGGTCCACACTGGGGATCACATCAGCAGCCCCGCAGTCCATGCGGGAACCCTGTCCTCGCCGACGCGCGAATCCCGTCACGGAGTCGAGCAAGCTTCCGAGCTGTTGATTCGTCTATTTCGCCGCTTCAATGGAAGTCTCGTGCTGCGCTTGTGGGACGGCACCTCCTTGAAGCTCGGCAACGCCTGGCATGCAGATGCCGGGCCGCGCTTCACCTTAGTGTGCCGCAGCCCGGGCACCATCCGGTCCATGGTCCTAGGTCGTGACCCACTGCGCCTCGCCGAAGCCTACTTCCGTGGTGACATCGACATCGAGGGCGACTTCTTCACTGCGCTTGGCCTGAAAGATCACCTGCAATCGATTCGGATGTCCGCACGCGATCGGATGGGCGCACTGTTTGCCGCCTTGCGCCTGCCCGCGTCCAACGGGCCATTGCCAGGCCCCTCCACGAACCTCTCGTCGCTACAGGGGCGCAATGTCAAGACGCATTCGAGAACGGAGAATCGTAACGCGATCGCGTTTCACTACGACGTGTCGAACGAGTTCTACGCCTTGTGGCTGGACGAGGCCATGGTGTATTCGTGCGCCTACTTCGAGCAGCCCGGCGATGACCTGAACACTGCCCAGCAGGCCAAGCTCGACCATATCTGCCGCAAGCTGATGCTCCGGCCAGGAGAGCGCCTGCTCGATATCGGTTGCGGGTGGGGCGCGCTGGTGATCCACGCGGCCAGGCACTACGGCGTCCACGCCCACGGCATCACGCTCAGCCAGCGCCAGCTGGAGTTGGCACGCCAACGCATCGCACAGGCTGGGCTACAAGATCGCGTGACGGTGGAGTTGCGGGACTACCGCGACCTCCAGGGCGAGTCGGTGTACGACAAGGTTTCCAGCGTCGGCATGTTCGAGCATGTCGGCCTGAAAAATCTGCCAGGCTACTTCGCGGCGGTGCATCGTCTGCTGAAGCCGGCGGGGCTGTTCCTCAACCATGGGATCACTTCCGACATTGAAGGCTGGAACAAGACGGCCTCCACCGAGTTCATCAACCGCTACATCTTCCCTGACGGTCAACTGGATACGGTCAGCAACATGCAGCGGGTCATGGAGCGTGCCTGTTTCGAGATCGCAGATGTGGAAGCGCTGCGGCCACACTATGCATTGACGCTCAGACATTGGGTATCGAGGCTCGAACACCATCATGAGCAGGCGCTGCAGTACGTCAGCGAATCGACCTACCGCGTCTGGCGCCTCTACATGGCCGCTTGCGCTCTCGAATTCGAGTCAGGCGAGATCGGGGTGTACCAGGTCTTGGCCAGCAAGCGTACCGCGGGCCGCACGGCGCTGCCTGCCACGCGACGCCACATGTATCCGTGAGCAGGATCGCCCCACCTGCGACCTCCGAGCGCGAGGATCTTCAACCGCTGCAATTGTTCTTTCTGGCGGGCGCAGTGTTTGTCGTGTCGGCGGGATATGGTGCGCTACTCCCGCTGCTGCCAGCGTGGCTCGCGCAGCAGATCTCCGACGCGAGCCCCACCGACGTGGCCCGCCATGTGGGATTCCTTAGTGGCGCCTATGCGGCTGGGGTGCTGGTCGGTGCTCCGATCTGGGGATGGGTTTCCGATCGCCTCGGACGGCCCCACATTTTAATCGGCGGCCTGATCGGCTACGTCGCCAGCCTGCTGGTGTTGCTGCTGCCGTCGATGGCGGCGTTGTGGGCGATCTATACGCTGCGTATCGCTGCCGGTTTTTTCATTGCCGCGGTCTTGCCGCTGGTGCCGGCGCTCGTTGCCGCACACACGCCAACCGCGCGGCGTGCGCGTCGCTTCGCCTGGTTGGGCGCGGCATCATTGCTCGGCTTCCTTTTCGGGCCGGGACTCGATGCAATTGCCAACGCGGTGGCAGCGCTGTTCGCGGACGGCGCTGCGCTGGCGCCCCTGTCGGCGCGCATTGTCATCGTAATGTCGGCTGTCCTGGGCGCGGCGATGATGCTGGGTTTGGCGTTGACCTTGCCCGCCCGTGAGGAAAGCGCGGAAACCGGCCAGGCCGACCCGGAGACGCCAGTCCAACAAACCAGCATTGCTGCGCTGTGGTGGCTCAGCGCGGGCGTCACGTTCGTCCTGTCCGGCTTCGAGATCGGCATCGTATTGCAAAGCGGGCCGCACGCCGGTCTCTCGACGCAGGAGGTTGCCCTGATGTTCGCGCAGTGCAGCCTGGTGATGTTGGCGGTCAATGCGCTCCTGTTCTTCACGTCGTTGCTGGACAAGGTTCCTTCGCGCCTGGTCATCGCGGTCGGCTCGCTGATAGGCATATCGGGTTTGGCGCTGTTGCTGCTTCACCAATCGAAAGCATGGATGTACGTCGGGGTCAGCCTCACGTCGGCGGGAACGGGGCTCGTGCTTCCAGTGATCGCATTTCTCGCCGCCGGCGCACCGCGCCGGGATCTGGGCGCGACGATGGGTGGCTTGGCGGCGGCCGCGGCCCTGGGGCAGACGCTCGGGTCGGCGACCGCCGGCGGGCTCTTCGGCGCCGTCGCCCAGTTTGGGTTCGGGTGGCTCGCTCTGCCGCTGGTAGTGATGCTGATCGCGCTGCTGTTCCGACCGTGGTGGTGGGCGGCGGTCGTGGCGTTGCCTGCAAGCGAATCCCGATAATCTCGTTGGCCGGACACATGTCTCGTTGCGACCAGGCCCCTTCGACGTGCAACTCCGTACCTAACCAGGAAGCGCTTCGGTGACAGGCACGATGACCTTTCATTACGTTTGGCTACTGTGGTCAAGCGCATTTCTGTTGCCATGGGCCGCGCTCTGGCTGTGGGCCGGCCCTTGTCGCGGCACGATGTGGCGCACTAGCCTCGCGACGGCACCGTTCGGTTTGACCGAGCCGCTGTTCGTGCCGGAATACTGGAACCCACCGAGCCTGTTCGAGCTGGCGCAAAGGACCGGCTTCGACATCGAAAGCGTGATTTTCTGCTTC
>JBKJSU010000538.1:0-3103 GCA_046594415.1 Casimicrobiaceae bacterium
GAACGCGGGCTGCCGCACCGACGCGCGATACGTCGCCGGGATGTCGTTGAGCGTGATCGTCCACGATGGCGGCATGCGGCTCGTCACGGGTTCGAGCTGCGCCGGCGTCTGCGGCCCGCTCCACGCGAACTCGAGGCCGTCGGCTTCGGGCACCGCCAGCAGCGCGGTGTAGTAATCGGCCGCTGCGGCGGCGTCGGCCGGGGCGGCGGTGTAACCCGCGATGATGCGTTTCATGCGCTCTCTCGAATTCAGTGTGCCGCGAGAAAGTACCAGCGTCACGCGCGCGGCGGAATTGACATTTGGCACGCCCGGTTGAGCGTTTGGTCAACGCAGGGCACTACGAGCTCGCCTCGCGGATGAGGTCGATCAGGCGCTTCACGTGCGGCTCCGGCGTGCCGGCGCGCCGCGTGATGATGCCTACAGGCACTTCGAGCGTGGGCGAGTCGAACGGCAGCCGCGTCAGCGATCCGGCATACAGGTCGGCGGTGACCATCCGCTCGGACGCGATCCAGACGGCCTCGGACTTGAGGGTGAAGGTGCGGCAGAAGAGAAGATCGAGGACTTCCACCTGCGCCGCCTGCGGCCGCACACCGCGCGCGAGGAAGAGCTGGTGGATCTCCTGCCAGAACAGCGACTGCCGCGGCGGCATCACGATGGGGTAGGCCGCGATGCGCGCCGGGACCAGCGAATCCGATCCCGCGAGCGGATGGCCGCGGCGCACGACAAAGATGTGGCGGTCGAGATAGAGCTGCTCGAACGCGAGCCCCGACATGTCGTCGAGCGGCGGGCAGCGGCCCAGCACCAGTTCGATGTCGCCCGCGCGCAGCCGCGACAGCAGCAGCTCGCCCGACCCTGTGGCGATCTCCACCAGGCATTCGCCGCTCGCCTCGACGAAGCGGCACGCGACTTCGGGCAGGAAGGTCGCCGAGACCACGGACATCGCGCCGATGCGGATCGCCACCGCCGGGCCGGTGCGCTCGCCGCACGCGAGCGACACGCCGGTCTGCAGCGTGCTGAGCGCGCTGTGCGCGTAGTTGGTGAATTGCCGGCCGGCCTCGGTGAGCAGCATGCCTTGCGGCGTGCGCTCGAACAGGCGCAGGCCGAGCTGCTCTTCCAGCTCGCGCAGCGTCTTCGACACCGCCGACTCGGTGACGCACAGCGCGTCCGCCGCGGCGCGAACGCTGCCGAGGCGGGCGACGTCGAGTGCGCACGTGAGGTGGCGCAGCTTCAGGTGCTTGAGGACCTCGGCCACGGAATCCGCCGCCGGCGCGCGTTTGCCTTTCATGTCGGTCTCGCGCGCCCAGGGCGCGGTCAATTGAACCAGTTGAGCGTCTCGCGCAGCCGCACGACCTCGCCGATGATGATCAGCGTCGGCGCCTTGACTTCGCTTCGCCGCACGACTTCCGGCAGCGTATCGAGCGTGGCCACCAGCACGCGCTGCTGCGGCGTCGTGCCCTGCTGGATCAGCGCGGCCGGTGTGGCACCCGGCATTCCGTGCGCTGTCAGCTCGCGGCACAGAACGTCGACGCCGACCAGTCCCATGTAGAACACGATGGTCTGGCGCGGCTGCGCCAGTGCCTGCCAGTTGAGATCCATGCTGCCGTCCCGCAGGTGGCCGGTGACGAACACGACCGATTGCGAATAGTCGCGGTGGGTCAGCGGAATGCCGGCGTAGGCGGCGCACCCCGAAGCGGCGGTGATGCCGGGCACCACCTGAAAAGGGATGCCTTCAGCGGCCAGCGTGTCGATCTCCTCGCCGCCGCGTCCGAAGATGAACGGATCGCCGCCCTTGAGGCGCACCACGCGCTTGCCCTCGCGCGCGAGACGCACCAGCAACCGATTGATGTCTTCCTGCAGAAGCGTGTGTTTCGCGCGTTCCTTGCCAGCATAGATGCGCTCGGCATCAACCCTCACCAAGTCCAGTATCGGGCGCGATACCAGCCGGTCGTACACGACTACATCGGCCTGCTGCATAAGGCGCAGCGCCCGGAAGGTGAGCAGATCCGGGTCGCCCGGACCCGCTCCCACCAACGCCACCTCGCCACCGCCGAAAGCGAGCCGTGTGTCGGTCAGCGACGGCACGATGAACGAGCACAGCGCCGGAACGTCGACCACGTTCACCGGGATATGCCGCGCGCGCGCAGCCGCCGCGACCGCGCGGTTCAGCGCGTCGTCATCGGTCGCGGCGAACGCCAGCACGAATCCGCCGATGTCCTCGTCGCGGAAAACCGTCGCTCGTCGGGAAACGCGCGCCATGTCAAGATCGGCTGCAAAGCCGGCGACGAGTTCGGGCGCCTGAACCGTCACCTGCGCTCCGGCGCGCAGGAGCAGTGCCGCCTTGCGCGCCGCCGCGTCGCCTCCGCCCACCACCAGGCACGGCTGTCCGCGAATGTCCAGAAAGACGGGCAGAAAGTCCATGTGTTCCTAACCCCGGGGCCGGCCGGAGAAATTCCGATATGATGAATTCGACCCGGAAGCCCCATGCCACAGCTGCTTACACTCTCCCGCGCCGCGCGACTGGTCGGCGTTCGCCGCGGCGCGCTGCAAAGCAAAATCAAGAGTGGCGAGCTGGCCGCGTTCGAGGGCATGGTGGCGTGCGAGGACCTGTTGCGGGTGTACCCCAAGGTGAGGCTCGAGGACCATGCGACCGTCGAGAAATTCGAGGCGATCAAGGATGCGGCGTTGGCCCGCCGGATGCGCGAGCGACTCCTGCCGAGCTCCGAGGTGCTGGTCGCGCGCCTCGCCGAACTGGGCAGGGAGCGGATGCAAGTCGAGATCGAGCTTCTGCAACATCGCTCGATCATCGCGCAACTGCGGGCAAGGCTGCGCGAGCCGCGCGATCCGACGTCCTCGCCGCATACCCTGGCGGCGGAATTGCTCGGCTGGCTCGAACGACGACTGGAGAGCCCCGTACCCAATGACGCGCCACAGCCCCTGCAGATGCAGGAGAATTTCCTGAGGATCATGAGCGCGCACGTACAAATCTCTCCGAGTGGCCGCGAATTCTTCGTCGACGGCAACGAAAGCGTCCTGGAGGCGGCGCTGCGCGCCGGACTTGCGCTCGACTATGGCTGCAGCAGCGGCAGCTGCGGCAAATGCAAGG
>JBKJSU010000576.1:0-3457 GCA_046594415.1 Casimicrobiaceae bacterium
AGTTCTGGCCATCCAGATGGCGCTGGGCGACGACCGCGCCATCCGCGCCACCTACGTGGCGGGCCGGCGGGCGTGGGACCGCGACGCGGCGACGCCGGAGCGCTGAGGCGCAACCCCACCCGTAGGCGAGGCTTCAGCCTCGCGGGTTCGCACGCCGGCGCCCTGTAGGCGAAGCTTCAGCCGCGCATGCACGCGAGGCTGAAGTCTCGCCTACGGTAGAATCGTCATCCGGCCCGCTCAGGGCAAACTGCCTTACCCGCGGTATCGACATGTCCACGCTGACCATTGCCCTGGCCAAGGGCCGCATCCTCGACGAAACGCTGCCGCTCTTCGCGCAGGCGGGAATCGTCTCGGTCGACGATCCGGAAACCTCGCGCAAGCTGGTGCTGGCCACCAATCGTGTCGACGTGCGTTTTCTGGCCGTGCGGCCCACCGACGTGCCCACCTATGTCCAGTATGGCGCCGCGGATGCCGGGGTCGCGGGCAAGGACGTGTTGCTGGAGCACGGCGGCGAGGGACTCTACCAGCCGCTCGACCTCGGCATCGGTCGTTGCCGGCTGGTCGTCGCCACGCGCCGCGCGTGCGACTGGCCGGCGATGATGCAGCGTGGCGGGCGCATCCGCGTGGCCACCAAATACGAGCGCACAGCGCGCGAGCATTTCGCGGCGAAGAGCATGCATGTCGACGTGATCAAGCTGTACGGCTCGATGGAACTGGCGCCGCTGGTGGGGCTCGCGGATGCGATCGTCGATCTCGTGTCCACCGGCAATACGTTGAAGGCCAACGACCTCGTCGTGGTCGAGGACATCATGCCGATTTCTTCCAGGCTGATCGTGAATCCCGGCGCGCTCAAGTTGAAACGCGCCCTGGTGCAACCGCTGATCGAGGCCCTGGCCGCCGCGGCCGCCGGCAGCGCGCACCTCCACACGTACGCGGCAGCCTGACCATGGCGCCGCTGACCATGCGCCGCCTCGACGCGGCGGACCCCGGCTTCGATCGCGCGCTCGAGACGCTGATCGCGTTCGAGAGCGCGCAGGACGCGGGCGTGGACGCCACGGTCGCCGCGATCATTGCCGACGTGCGCGCGCGCGGCGACGTCGCGGTGCTCGCATACACGCACCAGTTCGATCGCGTGGATGCGACCAGCGTGGCCGCGCTCGAAATCTCCAAGGCCGACATGGCGCGCGCATATGCCGACCTGCCCGCGGCGCCGCGGGCGGCGTTGACCGCGGCCGCGCGCCGCGTGCGCACCTTCCACGAACGGCAGAAATCCGCCGACTGGAGCATCACCGAAGCCGATGGCACCGAGTTGGGCCAGCGGGTCACGCCGCTCGACCGCGCCGGCATCTACGTGCCGGGCGGCAAGGCCGCGTATCCGTCGTCGGTGCTGATGAATGCGATTCCCGCCAACGTGGCCGGCGTGCGCGAGATCATCATGGTGGTGCCCACGCCCGACGGCGTGCGCAATCCGCTGGTGCTGGCGGCCGCGCACCTGGCCGGCGTCACGCGCGCCTTCACGATCGGCGGCGCGCAGGCGGTGGCCGCGCTGGCCTACGGCACGCAGACGGTGCCGGCCGTGGACAAGATCTGCGGACCCGGCAACGCCTACGTCGCCGCCGCGAAACGTCGCGTTTTCGGCGCAGTCGGCATCGACATGGTGGCGGGCGTGTCGGAAATCCTGATCATTGCCGATGGCACCGCCAACCCGGACTGGATTGCCGCGGATCTCTTCGCGCAGGCGGAGCACGACGAGATGGCCCAGGCGATCCTGCTCTCGCCCGACGCGGCTTTGCTGGACGCGGTTGCGACGAGCGCCGCGCGCCTGCTGGAAGAAATGCCGCGCGCCGCCATCATTCGCGCTTCGCTAGCCGGCCGCGGCGCGCTGATCCGCACGCGCGACCTGGAAGAAGCCTGTGCGATCGCCAACCGGATCGCACCGGAACATCTCGAGTTGGCCGTGGCCGATCCCGAGGCGCTGCTGCCGCAGATCCGGCATGCCGGCGCCATCTTCATGGGCCACCATGCGTCGGAGGCGCTGGGCGACTACTGCGCCGGGCCGAACCACGTGCTGCCCACCGGACGCACGGCGCGGTTTTCATCCCCGCTGGGCGTGTACGATTTCGAGAAGCGCACGAGCGTGTTGCGCGTCACGGCGGCGGGGGCGCAGACACTGGGTCCGATCGCGGCGGAGCTGGCGCGTGGCGAGGGCCTGCCGGCGCATGCACGGTCCGCGGAACTGCGTTTGTCCACCGGCAAGGGGGAGGCGTGATGGCGAAAATCATCGCAATGGTCGGTCAGCCGACGGCTCCCGCCGCCGATGTCGCCGCGCGCGTGCAGGCCATCGTGCGCCCGGAAATTCGCGCGATCGCGGCCTATCCCGTCGCCAAGGCCGACGGCATGATCAAGCTCGACGCCAACGAAAATCCGCATGGTCTGTCCGCCGAGGGGCGCGCCCGCATGGCGGCCGCAGTGGCCAACGTGCCCGTCAATCGCTATCCCGACGGCGGCGGCGATGCGGTCAAGGCGGCGCTGCGCCGCCATCTGCAGCTCGATCCCGATGCCGCACTGGTGCTGGGCACGGGCGCGGACGAATTGCTGCAGCTGATCACGGCCGTGATTGCGCGGCCCGGCGCGGTGGTGCTGGCGCCCGATCCCACGTTCGTGATGTATCGCCTCTATGCGCTCTTTGCCAACCTGCGCTATGTCGGCGTGCCGCTGCGGGCCGACTTCACGCTCGACATCGACGCGATGCTGGCGGCAATCGCCGCGGAACAGCCGGCGCTGGTGTGGCTGCCGTCGCCCAACAATCCCACCGGCAATGCATTTGCCGCCGCCGATCTCGAGCGGATCATTCGTGCCGCGCCCGGGCTCGTCGTGCTGGACGAGGCGTACCAGGCGTTTGCCGACGACACGTTCCTGCCGCGGGTGCTCGACTTCCCCAACCTGGTGCTGGTGCGCACGCTGTCCAAGGTGGGGATGGCAGGCATCCGGCTGGGCTACGCCGTGGGGCATCCGGCGTGGATCGCCGAAATTGACAAGGTGCGCTCGCCCTACAACGTCAATGCGCTGACGCAGGCCGTGGTGCCGGTGCTGCTCGACCACGCCGCCGAACTGGACGCCCAGGTGCTGCTGATCCGCCGCGAGCGCGACCGGGTGCTGGCGGCGCTGCGGGGCATGCGCCGCGTTACCGTCTTCCCCACCCACGCCAATTTCTTCGTGATCCGGGTGCCGGATGCGCCGCACTGGTTTGCGACATTGCGCGACGCGGGCATACTGGTCAAGAACCTGCACGGCGCTCACCCGCTGCTGGGCCACTGCCTGCGGATCACCGTGGGTACCGCTTCCGAAAACGACGCCTTGTTGGCGGCCCTCGAACGCTACACATGAACGCACCCACCGAATTCGTCCCCCGCAGCGCGACCATCGAGCGCAATACGGCGGAAACGCAGATCAAGGT
>JBKJSU010000100.1:0-2927 GCA_046594415.1 Casimicrobiaceae bacterium
ACGTCAACAATAATTCGTCTTCAACCAATACCACCGGGTCGAAGACATGATCCGCAACCAGCACCTCGTCTTCGCTGCCGGCGTCGAGCGAGTCCGCATCGGCCTCGCTTTTTGCCAACACGGCAATCGTGCGCTGCGCCACCGGAAACTCGAAGGTTTCGAGCGTACGCTGACATTCCAGCGGCACGCTGCCCTCGATCGCAATGGCCAGCGCAGGGCGACCGGAACGATCCGTGGTGCCTTCGATGCGCCATTTGATGGTGCCCGGCCCTTCAGCCAGGCGATCAAGGAGGCGATCCGAAGTTTCGACGTCGAGCACACCCTCAAGCGAGCCACGTTCGCGCGCGAGCTTGAACGCGTCGAATGCCCCTGGCGCCTTGCGTTCCTGCGGGGGACTTTGCGCCATCGGGAGTCTGCCTTGACGGCCGGTTAAGCCAAACGCGAGATAATAGCCCGAATTGCCAACTCTGTCAAAGAAAGGTCAACAAAAACAATGGGGAACGAACAACGCCCCCTGGTGCTGGCGTCGACCTCCCAGTATCGGCGCAGCCTGCTGGAGCGGTTGGGGCTGCCGTTCACCGTGGCCGCCCCGGACGTGGACGAGACCGCGCACCCCAACGAGGCCGCCGGCACCACCGCGCTACGCCTGGCCGAAGCCAAGGCCCGCGCGGTGGCGGCGCGCCATGGCGACGCGCTGGTCATCGGCTCGGATCAGGTGGCCGACTGCGCCGGCCGGCACGTCGGCAAGCCGGGCCACCGCGACGGCGCGCTGGCGCAATTGCGGATGCTTTCCGGGCAGACCGTCGTGTTTCATACCGGCGTGGCCGTGGTCGATGCCCGCAGCGGCCGCTGCCACCGCGAACTGGTGGATGTGGCCAGCACGTTCCGCACGCTGACCGAGGAGGAGATCGTCGCCTACATCGACCGCGAGCAACCGTTCGACTGCGCCGGATCGGTCAAATCCGAGGGTCTCGGCATTGCGCTCTTCGAGCGGATCGTGAACGACGACCCGACGGCGCTGATCGGCCTGCCGCTGATCGCGCTCATGCGCCTGCTGCGCGCGGAAGGCGTGGAGGCGCTGCGCTGATGTCCGGCACGCTCTATCTCGTGCCCAACCTGCTTGGCATCGTGCCCGCCGCCGACGTGCTGCCGGAACGCACGCTGGCCGTGGTGCGGCGGTTGACCCATTGGGTCGTCGAAACGGAAAAGCCGGCGCGCGCATTTCTCAAGGCCGCCGGCGTAGCGGTGCCGATTGCCAGCCTGGACATCCGCCCGCTGGGCAGTGCTCCCGATGCCGCAGCGCTGGACCGGTTGCTGGCGCCGGCGCAGGCGGGAGCGGACGTGGGCCTCCTGTCCGACGCCGGCTGCCCGGGCGTGGCCGATCCGGGCGCGCGGCTGGTGGCGGCTGCCCACGCCCACGCCATTGCCGTCGTGCCGCTGGTGGGACCTTCGTCGCTGCTGCTGGCGCTGATGGCCGCCGGGATGAACGGCCAGAACTTTGCCTTCCACGGCTATCTTCCCGTCCCTGCTGCCGCCCGCGCCGAGGCCTTGCGACGACTGGAAGATGAATCGCGGCAGCGTCATTGCACGCAACTCTTCATCGAGACGCCGTATCGCAATACGGCGATGCTGACCACGCTGGTGGCCACGCTGCGTCCGGAGACGGTGCTGTGTGTTGCGGCCGACCTGACGTTGCCCACGCAGACCATCATCCGTCAACGCGTCGACGCGTGGCGCCGCGCGGATCTCGCCATATTCGAGCGCCGGCCGGCGATCTTCCTCTTCGATGCTTGAGGCCATTGCGCGGCATGGCCGAATGGTCCTGCGAGGCTTCAGCCTCGCAGGTCGCGCCGGTTACGTCGCGTCCGGCGAATCCTGGATATAGTTCTTGAGCATCCGGTTCTCGAAGCTCTGCTCTTCGTAGACGGCTTTGGCCACGTCGTGGAACGACACCACGCCGAACAGCGTGCCGTCATCCAGCACGGGCACGTAGCGCGCGTGACGTTCGAGCATCGTGCGCCGCAATTCCATCACGTCGATGCTGGATGCCGCCGTCAGCGGATCGCGCTCGTAGATGTCGGCCACCTTCAACGCACCCAAGGCGCCGTCGTGCGCAGCGAGTGCCGCGAGCACCTCGCGAAACGTGAGCAGGCCCACGAGGCGCCCATGATCCATCACGACCAGCGACCCGATATCCTGGGCCGCCATCACGCGCACGGCCTCCAGCGCGGAGCCGTCGGGCAATGTCGTGAACAGCGTATTGCCCTTGATTCGCAGGATTTCGCTGACGAGCATATGCCCTCTCTCACTGCCGCCGATGTAAACGCAGACCAAGCAGACTACTCCGGCCGGCCCCCTGCATGCAACGCCCTGCGGGAACCGGCCGACAAGCCCATCAATACTACTTGTACAGCAAGCTTGGCAACCACAGCCCGATGGCCGGGAACATGTACAGAATCGCCAGCGCCAGCACCTGGATGCCCATGAACGGCATCATGCCGGCAAAAATCTGGTTCAGCGTGACGTGCGGCGGCGAGACTCCCTTCAGGTAGAAGGCCGCCATCGCGACCGGTGGCGACAGGAACGCCGTCTGCAGGTTCAGCGCAACCAGAAGGCCGAAGAACAGCGGATCGACATTGAACTTGGCCAGCAGCGGAACGAAGATCGGCATGAAGATCACGATGATCTCGGTCCACTCCAGCGGCCAGCCAAGAATGAAGATGATGAACTGCGCCAGCAGCATGAACTGTATCGTCGACAAGCCGAGCGACAGCACCCAACGTTCGATGATTTCCTGCCCGCCCAAAAGCGCGAACGACGCCGAGAAAATGGATGAGCCGACGAACAGCCAGCACACCATCGCGCTGGTCTTGGCGGTAAGAAAACTCGACTCTTTGATGATGCCGCCGAGTTCGCGTACCGTCGTC
>JBKJSU010000135.1:0-3455 GCA_046594415.1 Casimicrobiaceae bacterium
CAGAGGCGAAACCGGTCATACTGTGCAGGGCGGTCGATGCCGTCGTCATGGGGTTTGCTATGATTCGGCCAAGGCAGCCTGCGGCGAATGTATGCGTAAACGCCTACTTCCGCAAGCGGACAACCATGAAAACATCGGCATGACGAACCAGGCCCTACCTCCCGGATATCAGCTGCTGAATTACCGGATCGACAAGCAGATCAGTCGTGGCGGGTTCTCCATTGTCTACCGCGCCAATGACGAGCAAGGCAATGTGGTTGCGATCAAAGAGTATCTGCCCGCGGCGCTGGTCCTGCGTTCAGAAGGCGACATCGTGCGCGCAAGCTCCGTCGAAAACGTCACTTCGTTCCGCTATGGAATGAAGTGCTTTTTCGAAGAAGGTCGCGCTTTGGCGAAGATCAATCACCCAAACGTCGTGCGCGTCCTGAACTTCTTTCGCGCCAACGAAACGGTGTACATGGTGATGCGCTACGAACGCGGGCGCACGCTGCAGCAGCAGATCCAGATGCGCCAGGACCAGATGTCCGAGCGGCTGGTGCGGCACGTCTTCATGCACCTGATGAACGGGCTGCGCGAGGTGCATACGCACAAGCTGCTGCACCTCGACATCAAGCCCGCCAACATCTATCTGCGCACCGACGGCACGCCGGTGCTGCTCGACTTCGGCGCGGCGCGGCAGACGCTGACCAGCGCCAAGCCCAAGCTCGCGCCGATGTACACGCCGGGCTTTGCCGCGCCTGAGCAATACCGCGATCCCGACCGCCTAGGTCCGTGGACCGACGTATACGGCGTTGGCGCGTCGATGTTCGCGTGCCTCGCCGCCTTTGCGCCGCAGGCGGCCGATGCGCGCGTGCAGGAAGATCACCTCGTGTCCGCCAAGAAAATCTGGGCGGGCCAGTATTCGGACAACATCCTCGAGGTGATCGACTGGTGCCTGCGCCTTGATCCGCTCGAGCGGCCGCAAAGCGTGTTCGCATTGCAGAAGGCCATTCGCGAGATTCCCCAGACCAAGCGCAAGCTCACCTTCTTCGGCAACATCAAGAAATTCCTGTTCTCGGATGTACGAGCCTAAGTCGAGGCGGCACGGATGCGTTTCACGATCTTCCAGGAGTCGCGCAAGGGCTCACGCAAAGTCAATCAGGATCGCATTGCCTACACGTTCAGCCGCGATACGCTGATGCTGGTAGTGGCGGATGGCATGGGCGGCCATGCCGGCGGCGAAATTGCCGCGCAGATCGCGGTGCGGCTCTTCATCGAGCGCTTCCAGCAGGAGGCAAAGCCGGTCCTCAAGAATCCGCTCAAGTTCCTGCAGGACACTATGTTGCGCGCGCACGCCGCGCTCGGCTCGTATGCCAACCAGTTCTCGATGCTCGAGACCCCGCGCACGACCTGCGTATGCTGCATCGTGCAGGCCGGCCATGCCTACTGGGGCCACGTCGGCGATTCGCGGCTCTACCTGTTCCGCCAGGGTGGCCTGATCGGCGCGACCAAGGATCATTCCAAGGTGCAGTACCTCGTGGACCAGGGCATCATCGGCGCGGACGAGGTGGTGTCGCACCCCGACCGCAACAAGATCTTCAGTTGCCTGGGCGGCCTCGTCGACCCGGTGATCGACCTGTCGCGGCGCACGCCGCTGCGCAACGGCGACATCATCTTCATGTGCACCGACGGCCTGTGGAGCGTCTTCGACCAGCGCGAGGTCGCCACCTGGCTCACCTCCACGCCCATCCTCACCACAGCGCCGCAGATGATGCGCGAAGGCGAGAAGCGCGGCGGCGCCGACGGCGACAACCTGTCCGCGATCGTCGTGCGCTGGGGACCGGAAACGCTGACGGACGAGCAGGCCACCACGATCACCGAGACCTTGGGGCTCGGCGAGTTCCAGACGCAGCTCGAGCAGACACTCACGCTGACCGACCGCAAGGGTTCGCAGCGCGACCTCACCGACGACGAGATCGAACACGCGATCGAGGAAATCCAGTCCACCATCCAGAAATACAGGCGCTGAAAAAATCGCATGCGGCAGCTGATTCTCGACACCGAAACCACCGGACTCGATCCCAAGCTCGGGCATCGCATCATCGAAATCGCCGCCGTCGAAATGGTGGATCGGCGGCCCACCGGCCGCAACCTGCACCTCTACTGCGATCCGGAGCGGGAGATCGACGCCGGCGCCACGCAGGTGCACGGGATGACGTGGGACGACTTGCGCGACAAGTTGAAGTTCCGCGACGTGGCGGCGGAAATCGTCGAATTCGGGCGCGGCGCCGAGTGGATCATCCACAACGCCCCGTTCGACATCGGGTTTCTCGACGCCGAGTTTGCGCGCATCGAGCAACCGGGCTGCGCCACCGTATACGCGGCGCTGACCGACACGCTGGCCATGGCCCGCGAGGCATTTCCCGGCAAGCGCAACAATCTCGACGCGCTGTGCGAACGGATGGGCGTGTCCAATGCGCAGCGCACGTTGCACGGCGCGCTGCTCGATGCGCAATTGCTGGCCGAGGTGTATCTCGCGCTGACGCGCGGGCAGGATTCGTTGACGATCGACATGGGCGCGGGCACCGCGCACCGCAATGATGCCGCTGCGCCGCGCACGCGCGATGCCTCGCGCACCCCGTTGCCGGTGCTGACGCCGTCGGCCGCCGAGCTCGCCGCTCATGGCGCATACCTCGCTGCGCTGGAGCGTGACACCAAGGGCAAGTGCCTCTGGCTGCACCTGGCCCCGACCGGCTGACGCGGTCGCGGGGCTGGTCACCCGATTGTCATCCGCACCGGCTAACCTGATGGATTACGTCCCCAAGCTTCCGCTGATGCAATCCGGCGATGCCGATGACGCGGAGCCGGCGCACGTCGCGTCGAGTGTTTCCTCCGTCGCGCCCATCAACCGCGAACTCTCACTGCTCGATTTCAATCGGCGGGTGCTGGCGCTGGCCGCCGCTGCCGATGTGCCGCTGCTGGAGCGGCTGCGCTTCCTGTGCATCGTCGGCAGCAACCTCGATGAGTTCTTCGAGATCCGCATCGCCGGCCTGAAGGAACTGCTGCGCGCGAAAGGCGCGCCGCCGGGCATGACCTCCGCCGAGGCGCGCGAGCTTTTCGCGCGGGTGGGCGAGGAAGCCCGTGCGCTGATCGCGCAACAATATCGGGTACTGAACGAGGAGGTGCTGCCGGCACTGGAAGCCGAGGGTGTGCGCCTGCGCCGGCGCACGGAGTTCACCGCGGCCGAGCGCGATTGGGTCGCGCGGTTCTTCGCCCGCGAAGTGCGCCCGCTGGTGACGCCGATCGGGCTCGATCCCGCCCATCCGTTCCCGCAGGTCGTCAACAAGAGCCTCAATTTCATTGTCGAGCTCTCCGGGCCGGATGCGTTCGGCCGCGAGACGGGCATTGCCATCGTGAAGGCGCCGCGTGTCGTGCCGCGGATCATCAAGCTGCCGGCAACGTCGCGCGGCAGCTTG
>JBKJSU010000304.1:0-2638 GCA_046594415.1 Casimicrobiaceae bacterium
CGTCACGTAATAGTTGGTGCCATCGCCCACCGAGGCTGCCTTGACGTTGGTGGCCACCGGCGTGGGGGCCGTTGGTCCGCGCCCGGACGCCGGATTGCTGCCGCGATCGACGTGCACGAGGCCGCCCTCTTCCTTGATGGCCAGAACGCCCGTGTCCCCTGCCGCGAAGGACTTGACGCCTTCAAGCAGCACCACGGCTCTGCGGGGGTCGTTGGTCCACGCATGCAGTCGCCCGTCCCCGGCAAGCGCATAATTTTCGCGCTTGCCGACGCCGACCTGCACGACATCGCGCATGACCTGTTTCGGCGCGTCGTCGCCGGTCCACGCGTAGGCCGCGCCGGCGCAGATGGCCATGTGCCGGTCGTAATACGACGCCAGACGCGGCGTCGAGCTGTCGGCATGCACAGCCTTCGCCGCGCAGCCTGACAGGGCGACCACAAGCAGCAGGCGGCCGCCATTGCTCATGGCGGCTTGCCTTGCCGCGCGCCTTGCGCGGACTTTCGCCGTTGCCATTTCATTCCTGCATGAATCCGCCACGCTCGCGCAATTCGCGTGCATCGGCACCGGTGAGCACCGCAGCAAGCCGCCGGGCCAGCGCGACGTTGCGTGCCTGCGTCGTCACGCTTGCCGCATACACCGTGGCGAGTTCGAACCCGGGCGGCAGGTTGCCGACCAGCACCACACCCGGCGTGTAGAGAATCTCGGTGACCTGCGTGCAGCCGATGAGGCCGGGCTCCGGGGTGTCGGCCAGCGCGCGCATCGCCACCGCCCCCGACGGGAAGGGCGCCAATCGCGAGGCCACGCCGTCGTAGATCCCAAGCTCGCGCAGCACTTTCACGAAATGGATGCCGGCCGTGGCGCGCTCCGGGTCAGGCAAGTAGATGCGGCGCGCGGCGGCAAGCGTCGTCTGCAAGCCGGCGCGATCGCCGATGGCGGGCAACGGCTCCCTGGCGCGTACCGCAATGCCGGTGGGTACGCGGCCCAGCGGCGCGATGCTGTCCGCGACGACGCGACCATCGTGCGCGAGCGTCTCCAGCATCGCCTGCGTGAGCACCAGCACATCGCAGGGCGCGCCGGCATCGAGCTTCTCGCGCATCGCGCCGACGGCGCCGAACGTGGCGTGCAGCGTCGCGCCGGTGGCGCTTTCGAACGCGGGTTGCAGCGCCTCGACGAGCCCCTTGGCGGCGCCCGCGCAGAGAAGATCGAGCTGCATCGACGTTGGCCGCGACGAGCGCCGGACGTTCAGCGATCGGGCTTGGCGCCCGATACCTTGATCACGCGTTCCCACTTCGCAATGTCGTCGGCCGTGAAGCGCGTGAATTCCTCGGGGCTCATCGTCATCGCCACGGCGCCCTGCTTCGCCCATTCCGCGCGGACCTCGGGGCTGTTGGCGATGCGGGTTACCGCGGCATTCAGCCGATTGACGATGGCGGGTGGCGTGCCTTTCGGCGCCATCAGGCCCAGCCAGATCACCGCGTCGTAGCCGGGCACGCCGGCCTCGGAGACCGTCGGCAGCGTGGGCATCACGCCCGAGCGCGCCTTGCCGCTCGTGGCCAGCGCCTTCACCTTGCCCGCCTTCGCCTGCTCGTTCATCGTGGTGACGGCGTCGAACATCATCTCCACCTGGCCGGCGATGACGCTGGTGCGCGCGGCCGAACTTTCCTTGTACGGGACGTGCACGATGTCGAGGCCCGCCATCGACTTGAAAAGCTCGCCGGCCATGTGATACGGCGTGCCGGGGCCGGACGACGCGTAGTTGAACTTGCCCGGCTGCGCCTTCACCAACACCAGCAATTCCGGCAGCGTGTTGGCCGGCACCGCCGGATTCACCACCAGCACCAGGTCGGAATAATTGATCGGCGCGATGGGCGCGAAGTCGCGCAGCAGCGCATAGGGCTTGTTGGGGATGAAGGTCTCGTTGACCGTCTGCGCGTTGGACATCAAGAGCAGCGTATAGCCGTCGGGCGCGGCCTTGGCCACGGCGTCGGTGCCGGTGACCGCACCCGCCCCTGGCCGATTCTCGATCACGAAAGGCTGCCCCATCGCCTCGGTGAGGCGCGACCCGAGGAAGCGCGCGTAGACATCCGCCGGTCCGCCGGCCGCAAAGGGCACGATGATCTTCACGGAGCGCGTGGGATAGTCCTGCGCCGCTGCAGGCAGGGGCGCGACGACGGCAACGAGACCTGTGAGCAGCGCGGTCAATGTGCGAACCATGGCTTTCTCCTGATACGCAAAATGTCCGGTGAGGGTACGCCTCATTCGACGATCCTGCCGCGCGTGGCCTTGATCCGTCCACGCTTCACCTTGGAATCGACGCGCCGCCGCTGCGACCCTTTGGTCGGCTTCGTTGTCCGGCGGATGCGCGGCACCACCGCCGCGGCATCGACCAGCTCCTGCAATCGCGCCAGCGCGTCGTCGTGGTTCTGGTCCTGCGTCCGGTAGCGTTGTGCCTTGATGATCACGACGCCGGCACTGGTGATGCGCTGGTCGCCACTTGCCAGCAGCCGCGCCTTGACCGGCACCGGCAGCGAGGACGCATGCACGTCGAAACGCAGGTGCACAGCGGAGGACACCTTGTTGACGTTCTGCCCGCCCGCGCCCTGTGCGCGGATCGCCGTCCACTCAATTTCGCTTTCCG
>JBKJSU010000395.1:0-3172 GCA_046594415.1 Casimicrobiaceae bacterium
TTGGTGCCCTTGGGCGCGTACGCCACCGACTGCCGCCAGTTGTCCACCGCCTTGATCACGGCTGGATCGGTGAAGTTGTATTTGCCGCCCTTGAGCCAGTCGGCGCCAGAGCCGATCACCCACGACGCCATTTCCACGACCATGTTGGGATGTTCGGCCGTGATCGTCGACAGTCCGAAGAGCCCCTTGTCCGCCGCGGTGGTGGCCTTCATCGCGTTGAGCCACTCGTCGGGCGTCTTCGGCACGGCCAGTCCCGCATCCTTCAACCGCTTCTCGTTGTAGAACAGCATGCCGCCGTAACCCATCAGCAGCACGCCCTGCGTCTTGCCCCCCCACTGCATGTCGGCCTGCAGCGGCGGCCAGTTGGCGGGAATATCGGTGGCAGCCAGCCGCGCGTCGAGCGGCTCGAGCCAGCCCTGGTCGGCGAAGCTCGCGAAATCGCGCGCCGGCAGGTGCACGATGTCGGGCGGCGTGCCGGCGGCAAAGCGCACCGTCATCTGCTTGACGAAACTTGCAAACGGGATCTGCTGCAGGTTGATCTTGACGTCGGGATACTTCTTCTCGTACGCCGCGATCAGGTTCTTCCACCACGTCGACACGCCGGGCTCCTCGGCCTGCCATGTCGGGAAGTCGAGCACCATCTGCGCCTGGGCCACGGGAGCAGCCGTGACTGCCAGCACGCAAGCGGCAGCCAGCGCACGCGCGAATTGCCTCCATCGTTTCATCGTCGTTCCTCCTTGCAGGAATTCATGCCACCCGCGCGGCGGAGGCCGGCAGGGGCAACAGATCGGCCACATCGGCCAGCAGCGCATCCAGTTCAAGCAGATCGCCCGCGTCGAAGACAGGTCCAGCGGCGCGCACATGCGTAGCCGTGATCACGTCACGGCGGCGCAGCACTTCCTTGGTCATGGCCATCCGGAACACGGCCTGAAAATTGAGCAGCGGCAGCATCCGGTTGAAGAGATAGCGTACCCCGTCGCGGTCGCCAGCGCGATGCAGCGCGAACTGGCGCACGTGGAGGTCGATCAATTCGCAGGCCGGCATCGTGCCGCACGCGCCCCGCGCGAGTTCGTCGGTGATATAGCGCCCGCCGGCGCCGCCGAACACGCCGGCGAGATGGGGCACCTTGGCGGCCAGCAACTGCGTGATCCGCTGCCCACACGGCAGCGACTCTTCCTTGACGTAGCGGATCATCGCGTTGGCGCCCGCGATCGCGATGACCTCGGCCGGCGATAGCGCGCAGCCGGCAGGCGGCGGCGCGTTCTGCAGGATGATGGGCAGGCCGGCCCTGGCAATGCCGGCGTAGTAATCGGCGATGGCCGGCAGGTTGCCCTTGCAGCTCGGCGGCGCCACGGCCATCAGCGCCACCGCGCCCACCGACCGCGCGTGCGCCGCCAGCGTCTCCGCGGTGGCGGCGTCGGCAGCGGACACACCGATCACCAGCGGAATGCGTCCGCCCACCCGCTGCGCCACCGCTTCAACCAGGTGGCGCCGCTCCGCCGGGGCCAGCATCTCGAATTCGCTGGCCACCCCGGGGAACACGATGCCGTCAGCCCTGGCCGCAACGATGAAATCGATGAGCCGCGCCAGATCGTCCTCGTCAGTCGTGCCGTCGGCGCGAAACGGCGTGGCCAGAATCGGATAGACGCCCGCGAGCGCTTGGGATGATTGTGTATGCGACATGACTTCCTCGGTATTCCCACCTGTTGGGAACGCAATGCTATAGTCTGGGAACAGTGTAGAGAGCCTGGGGAGAACGTCAAGTGGGCAGCGCGCGGGGCACGGTCGGGGCGGCGGCAGCGAAACCGCGTGGCGCCGCGGACGGCGACAGCGGGGTGGTCGGCGCCGCCGTCCTTGACAAGGCGATGGATCTTCTCGATCTCGTCGCCGCCGCCGCGCCGTCGGCCGGCTTTGCGGACCTGATGCAACGCTCCGGCCTTCCCCGCTCCACGCTGCATCGGCTGCTGACCGCGCTCGAAGGCCGTGGCCTCCTGCGGCGCGACAATGCCGACCGGTCGTGGCGACTTGGCTATCGGCTGCTCGAACTGGCGCACGGGGTATGGGCCGAGCTGGACCTCCGCGCCGCCGCCGCGCCTGAGCTCGCGGCGCTGCGCGACGCAACGGACGAAACCGCGCAGTTCGGCGTTCTTGCCGGCGACGCGTGCGTGATCGGCGACGCGGCCGAAGGGCGGCAGGTCATCCGCCTGGCCGCCGACGTGGGCCACCGCAGCGCGTGGTGGGAAAGTCCGCTCGGCTGCGCCATCGCCGCGCACCTGGAACCCGCGGCGATGCGGACGCTGCTCGACGCGCTGCCGCCGGCACGACGCGCCGTCCTCGAAGGCACGCTGGAACTGGCGCGCGGACGCGGCTATTTCGTGCAGGGCGAGGATGCCGCGGGCACCAGCGCGGTGGCGGCGCCATTGCTCGACTACCGCGGCGTCGCCGTCGCCGCCATCGGTATCGTGGGTCCTGCGTTCCGCCTGCAGCCGCAGCGGCTGCATGCACTGGCGCCACCGCTGATGGAAGCCGCGCGGCGCCTGTCGCACAACGCGGGCGGCACGATCATGTCGCTAGCACCCGCGGTACCGGAGGGTCGGCCCACGACCGGCGTACGGTGCGCCGTCGACGCGCAGGCATTGCTGGGCGAGGCGCCATACTGGAGCGAGCGCGACCAATCGCTGGTGTGGGTGGACATGCTTGCGCCGGCGCTGCATCGGCTCGTTCTCGCCAAGGGTCGCCAGAAGCCGGCGCACCAGGCGTGGCCGCTGCCGCGCCTGACCAGCGTCGCGGTTCCGCGCCGCGCGGGCGGATACCTGCTGGCGCAACCGTCGGGGCTGCGATTGTTCGATCCGGAACACGGCATCGACGAAGCCTTTGCGCGTCCGGAAGGCAGGCACGCCGGCAACCGTTACAACGACGGCAAGTGCGATGCCCGCGGACGCCTGTGGATCGGCACGATGGACCCCGGTGGCCAGCCCGGTCGAGGGAGCCTCCTGCGTGTCGACCCCGATGGATCGTGCACGCGCATCGATAGCGGCTTCACCGTGGCCAACGGCATCGCGTTTGCGCCGGACGGTGCCACGCTCTACTTCACCGAGTCCGCCGGGCGCATCGTGTTCGCCTACGACCTCGACGCGAAGCGCGGCACGGTCGGCCGCCGCCGCACCTTTGC
>JBKJSU010000458.1:0-4154 GCA_046594415.1 Casimicrobiaceae bacterium
GTCCTGGTACATCTGCATCGTCTTCTCGAGGTTGACGATGTGAATCTTGTTGCGCTGGCCGAAGATGTAATCGGCCATCTTCGGGTTCCAGTAACGGGTCTGGTGGCCGAAATGGACCCCAGCTTCCAGCATTTGACGCATCGTGACCGACATTGGTGATACTCCCTTCAGGGTTGAGCCTCCACCTGCGGATGTGATCCCTGCCTTGACTTGCGAGGCTGGACACCCTAAAGACCGCGAGGTGTGCGGAATTCTCGAAACACCGGACGCGCCGTGACCGACAGCGCCGTGGACTGCTCTGACCGGGACAATCCCGGCAGGCAGGGCGATCGAGGTAACTTGTTATTCTAGCACGGTTTCGACGGTCACGGCCACCCCGACGAGCGCCGCGCCGGACCGGGCGCCACCCGCCGCCACGGCGCGCCAAACCGCCCAACGGACCCGCCCGTCACGACCGCCCAAGCCTACTTGTCGGCAGGCACCATTGGATCCATCCTATGGCCATGGACTCTTCGTCACCCCCCGTCTTGGCGCGCGCTGGCGCCGCCGTGCCCGCCGCCGCGGTGTTGGCGCCGCTGGCGACCGTCGGCTACCTCGAATTCGAGGGCGCCGACGCCGCCTCCTTCCTGCAGGGACAGTTGTCGAATGACGTGCTCGCGCTGGCCATCGGCGATGCGCAATGGACCTCGTACAACTCGCCCAAGGGCCGCATGCTTGCCACGATGCTGCTATGGCACGCCACCGCCACGTCGTTCCGGGCGTTTGTCGCCGCCGACGTGGCCGAGTCGCTGCGCAAGCGACTCGCCATGTTTGTAATGCGCGCCAAGGTGGTGGTCACCGATCGCACCGGCGGCGGCACGTGCTTCGGCATCGCCGGCGCCGGGGCCATCACCGCGGTCCGCGCCGCGCTCGGCACCGCCACCGCCGCGGGGCACGGCGTGAACCACGACGGGGTCGACGTCGTTGCCACGCCCGACGGCCGAGTGCTGGTGTACGCATCCGCGGCGGCGGGCGATGCCATCGAGCAACGGCTGGCCACGCAGGCAGCCCGCGTCGACGCCACGCATTGGGACTGGCACGGGATCGCCGCCGGCATTCCCGCCGTCGGCGCGGCCACGCAGGATCTCTTCATCGCCCAAGCCGCCAACTGGGACCTCGTCGGCGGCGTGAATTTTCGCAAGGGTTGCTATCCCGGGCAGGAAATCATCGCCCGCATGCAGTATCTCGGCAAGCTCAAGGAACGCCTGGTGCGCCTGCATCACGACGGCGCCCCGCCGGCCCCCGGCACGCACCTGTACAGCGCCGTCTTTGGCGACCAGGCCTGCGGCACGATCGTCAACGCCGCGCCTGCGCCGGGAGGGGGCAGCGACGTGCTCGCCGTTGCGCAGACCAGCGCAGCCGAAGGCGGGACGCTGCATCTCGGCCAGCCCGACGGACCCGTGCTGGCCCTACTTGCGCTGCCCTACGCGGTGCCGGCGCAGGTGGCGCCCAACCGGCCCAAGCTCGCGTGAGCGCAGTCGCGCGCAAGGTCCACTATTACGTCTGGTATCGCGTGCTGGCAGCACCCGTGGAGGCGCGGCGCGCAGTGGCGGCGCTGCAGGACGACCTCGCGCAGCAGACCGGCATCCATGGCCGCGTGCTGGTGCGCCGCGACGATCCGGCCACCTGGATGGAAGTCTACGAGGGCGTGGCCGCGCCCGCGCAGTTCGAGCCGGCGCTGGCCGCCGCGGTCGAGCGGCATCGCGCCACCGATTTCGCGCACGACCGCGCTCGGCATACCGAGACCTTCGTGGCGCTCGACTGACGCGATGTGCCTCGCCGTCGTCGCACTCGGCGCGCATCCTCGCTACGCCGTGGTGATCGCCGCCAACCGCGACGAATTCCACGCACGCGCCGCCGCGCGTGCGGCATGGGGACACGCCCCGCCCTTCGTCGATGTCCTGGCGGGTCGCGACCTCGCGGCGGGCGGCGCCTGGTTCGGCGTACACCGCAACGGTCGTTGGGCGCTGGTCACCAACGTACGCGAAGGCGGCGGCAACGACTCTGCGGCGCGGTCGCGCGGCGAACTCGTACCGCGGGTCCTGCAAGCAGCCGATCTCGACGATGCGTTCGCCAGCCTTCACGCCACGGCCCAACGCTACAACGGTTTCAACCTGCTGGCCGGCGATGCCAACGGCGCGTTGTGGATGTCGAATCGCGCCGACGGCGTCCGGCGCTTGCCGAGTGGCCTGCATGGCCTGTCGAACGCGCTGCTCGACACGCCGTGGCCGAAAGTGCTGCGCACGCGCGAACGGCTGGCGGCGTGGGCCGCCACCGGCAACAGCGATGTCGCCCCGCTCTTCACCGCGCTCGGTGACCCGACGCAGGCCCCTGACCATACGCTGCCCAGCACCGGTGTGCCGCGCGAGCGCGAGCGGATGCTGTCGTCGCCGTTCATCGTCAGCGAGAACTACGGCACGCGCTGCTCCACCGTGCTCACCCTCGGCCACGACGGCCACGCGCACTTTCACGAGCGCACGTTCGATCCGGGCGGCGCAACCACGGGCGAGGCCGTCGAAACCTTTGCGTTGCGCCCATAACGCGCCGCCGCCTCAGTCCGCGAGCACGCGCTCCATCGTCTGGTGCGGGATGCCGGCTTCCATGAATACCGCACCGACCGGCGCGAATCCGAACCGCGCATAAAACGACATGGCCTGCGTCTGCGCATGCAGCCGCAAGCGTGCGTGACCGCCTTGCCGCGCGATATCGATCAGGTGCGCGAACAGCGCCGCACCAACCCCCTGCCCGCGCCAATCCGCCAGCACCGCCATGCGCCCGATGTGTCCGTCCGGCAGCAGGCGGCCGCAGCCGATCGGCGTGCCTGCGGCGTCGACGGCCAATGCGTGGACGCTTGTCGCGTCGAACGCGTCCCACTCGAGGTCCGCCGGAATGTCCTGCTCGACGACGAATACTGCGGTGCGCACGGCGCGCAACGGCACTTCGGCGCCGGCCCAAGCGACGACGCGCAGCGAGAACGGCTTGATCGCGTCAGCCATAGCCGGAGAACGCCAGTGTCGCTGCGCCGGCACGAACATCCAGCGCGCAGCGTCCGCCGACCGGCAGCGTCAATTTGTCGCGGACGTGTCCGAAGGGCAGGCCCGTCAGAATCGGCGTCGGGCAGACGCGGCGCATCTGCGCAATGGCGCCGTCGAGGTCATACCCGCCATCGTTGTCCGACAGCGCAAATTCCGTGAACCGGCCGAGCAGGATCGCCTGTTGTCGCGCGAGGATCCCGGCCAGATGCAGCTGGTACAGCATCCGCTCGACACGATAAGGCGTCTCGCCGACGTCCTCCAGGAACAGGATGCCGCCTTCCACTGCCGGCATGTACGGTGTGCCGACCAGATGCGCGACCAGCGCGAGATTGCCGCCCCACAACGTGC
This sequence comes from Casimicrobiaceae bacterium, assembly GCA_046594415.1. Classification (GTDB taxonomy): domain Bacteria; phylum Pseudomonadota; class Gammaproteobacteria; order Burkholderiales; family Casimicrobiaceae; genus VBCG01. Next base: position 3,423 of record JBKJSU010000458.1, read on the forward strand.
CGGCACAGGTGACATCCGGACCTTCCAGCGCGCAAGCCACCGCATAGCTTGGATGTTCGAGCAAACCGAAGCAGTGATCGAGCGTGAACGCGGACGGTGCCACCGCGCCAAAGTCGCTGACCACCGGTCCCGCCAAGGTGGTCATCCGCGTATGCGCCAGCGCCGCCAACGCAAACGCGGTGAAGTCGCTGTAGCCAAGCCAACGCGTGCCGGACGCCGCGAGCGCGGCCATGTCGAGGCGAGGCAGGAGCCGCGACCAGCCGTAGCCGCCGCGCAACGTGATCGCGATGTCGACACGCGGATCCGCCGCCATCCGCAGCACGGCAGCGAGCCGCTCGTCGTCGAGCGCGGCGAAACGTTGATACCGCGAATGGCAGGTTGGATCGACGACGACAGGATGCCCGCGCTCTTCAAAGCGCGCGACTGCACGGTCGATGGCAGCCGGGTCCAGCGCAAATCCCGAAGGCGCGTATAACCCGATGCCGGGGCGCGACGACGGAGGCTTCATCGGCATGCGGTCAGCGCCGCGCCGCAAAGAACGCGGACAGCACGGCGGCGCAGGCCTCAGCGCGGACGCCGCTTTCCACCTGGGCATGATGATTGAGCCTGCGCTCCGCGAAGAGATCGATCACCGAGCCGCACGCGCCGGACTTGGGGTCGCGCGCGCCGAAGACGACGCGCGCGATGCGGGCGTGCAGAATCGCTCCCGCGCACATCGGACACGGCTCCAGC
>JBKJSU010000577.1:0-2731 GCA_046594415.1 Casimicrobiaceae bacterium
CCGCCGGATGCCGTTCTCGATGGACATTTCCGGCGTCCACCCGAGCAACTGCTGTGCCTTCGCGTTGTCGTAATGGAACGGCGCGTCGGTGGTGATGCGGAATCCGGTCGTCGGCGGATCGCGATATTCAGGAGTTACGTCGGCGCCGACGATGCCGATGATCGTCTCGGCCAGAAAGCGCACGGTCAGCGGCTTGCCGCCGGAAATGTTGATGGCCTCACCGGATACGCCGGATTGCATCGCCAGGATGTTCGCGCGCGCCACGTCGCCGACGTAGACGAAGTCCTTCGTTTCCAATCCATCGCCGTACAGAACGGGGCCGAGACCCTTCGCCACGCGGTCGTAGGCTTCGATGATGTAGAGCGCGTTGGTGGAGCGGTAGTGCTGGCGCTCGCCGTAGACCGTCGAGTACCGCAGCGCGACGAAATTGAGACCGGCCTGGTCCCGGTACAGGTGGCAAAGCTGCTCGCCGATTACCTTCGATGCGCCGTACAGCGCGGGTGGCGCCGGCACGCCGGCGGAGTGAAACGGATCGTCCTCGCGCAGCGCGCCACCGATGGCGCCGTACCCGTAGGCGGCGGATGACGACGCAAACACTAGTTTGCCCACCTTGTTCGCCACGCATGCCTGCAGCACGTTGTGGATGCCGCGGATATTCACGTCGAGGCCGAGCCCCGGATTCTTCGCAATGCCGGCCGACATGAAGCCGGCTAGCGCGAATACGCCGTCGATACCTGCGCAGGCCGTGGTCAACGCCGGAAGATCGAGGACATCGCCCTGCAGCAGGCGCACGCGGCCGGACGCACACAGCGCGCGCACCGTGTCGTCGGGCTCGTCGAAGGACAGGTTGTCGTAGAGCACCACTTCACGCGCGCCGCCGGTCAGCAGGAGCTCAGTGGTGCGCGTGCCGATCATGCTGGCACCGCCGGTCAACAGGAAACGCTTCGCTTCGATCTGCATGGTCAGCGGCCGATGGGTGCGGGCATGATGCGCAACGGCGTGCCCCCATCCGTGGGAATCGGCGGCTGGGCCGTGTTGAGCACCATCGCCAGCAGCGTGTAATAGCCACACAGCGCGAGGATGTCCAGCACGCCGTCGCGCCCGTATGCCGCGACCCCTGCATCGTAGGTGGCATCCCCCGGCTGGCCGAGGCGCAGCGTCTCGTCGCAGAACCTGTAGATCAGCGACTGCTCCGGCGTCATCGGCGCCGGGCGCCGGCCATCGGCAATTGCATCGATGATCGCGCCATCGAGGCCGGCCTTCCGCGCAAGCTTTTCGTGCGCATACCATTCGTACGCGCATTTCCAGTGGCGGCCGACCACCAGGATCGCCAGTTCGAGCAGCGCGTTCGGCAGTTTTGTGTGGAAGCGCAGGTGTTCCCCCAGTGCCTGCACGGGCTGCGCCAGCGCCGGATTGTGCAGCAGCGCGATGAAGGGGCCGTGCACGCCGCCGCGGGGTCCCGAGGCAATGCTGTCGTACACGGTGCGCTGTGCGACGGACATCGTGTCGGGCGCGAGCAGAGGATAACGTTCCATGGGTGTTCCGTTCAGGTTGCCAGCGGTGTGTTCGCGATGGTGATGGTCACCGGTCGGTCATGCGTGAGGGATGGTATGGCTTGGCGTGCAGCATCCGCCCGTGCAGGGTCGATGTCGACGAGCACGATGCCCGAGCGGTCGCCGCCGTCGGCGAGAATGGTGCCATCGGGACTGACGACCAGTGCGTGTCCAAAGGTCGCATGATTGCCGGGGTGGGTGCCGCACGTGGCAGGCGCCAGCACGAAGCACGCATTTTCAATGGCCCGGGCCCGCAGCAGCGCATGCCAGTGGCGTTCGCCTGTGGCCTGCGTGAAGGCCGAAGGCACCACGAGGAACCGGCACCCGGCCTGCGCCAGTGCGCGGTAGAGCTGCGGAAAGCGGACGTCGTAGCAGATCGACATCCCGAGCATGCCCCAGGGCGTGTTGACGGCGACGGCGTCGCTGCCGGCGCGGTAGGTCGACGACTCGCGGATCACGCGACCCGACGGCAGCGTCGCGTCGAAGAGGTGCAGCTTGTCGTAGCGCGCGACGATGTCACCGTGCGCATCGATGTAGTATGAGCGATTGGCGATGTGGTCTGCATCAAGCGCGACGGTCAGCGAACCGAGGACGATCGCCACCTTGGCTTCGCGGGCCATTTGTGTGAACGCTGGCAGTGCCGGATGGTCGGCTTCGGCCGGTGAATGTTCGCGCATGAAGCGACCGCTGGCGTGCAGCAGCGTCACATATTCCGGCAGCAGCACGAGTTGCGCGCCCCGGCCCGCGGCCTCCCGCGCCATCGTCAGTGCGGCAGCGAGATTGGCGGGCAGGTTCTCGCCCGGCGTAAGCTGCAGGCACGCCACGCGCAGCGTTGGCGAATCCGTCACGCGGAAGCGGCGGCAGGCACGGCGGCAAGGCCCAGCATCGCCCGCGCTTCGGCGGGTGTCGCGAGCTGCGCGCCCAACAGCTCGATGATCTGGCGCGCCTTCGTGACCAGTGCGGCATTGTCGGGCGCCAGCACGCCTTTTTCGAGGTAGAGGTTGTCCTCGATGCCTACACGCACATGGCCACCCAGGAGGACGGCCTGCGCCACCATCGGGAATTCCGAGCGCCCGATGCCGAACGCGGCCCACGTGGCGCCGGCCGGCAGCATGCTTTTCATTGCGGACAGTGTCTCCGGGTGCGCGGGCGCGCCCCATGGCACGCCCAGCACGATC
>JBKJSU010000148.1:0-5813 GCA_046594415.1 Casimicrobiaceae bacterium
GGTGCTGGCCATCGACGTCGAGCGCGAGCGCATTTCGCTCGGCATCAAGCAGCTCGAAGGCGATCCGTTCACCAACTTCGTGGCCATGCACGACAAGGGCAGCATCGTCGACGGCACGGTCAAGTCGCTGGACGGCAAGGGCGCCGTGATCAACCTGGGTGGCGACATCGAGGGTTATCTGCGCGCGTCCGAGCTCTCCCGCGACCGCGTCGAAGACATGCGCACGCACCTGAAGGAAGGTGATGCGGTCAATGCGATGATCATCAACGTCGATCGCAAGAACCGCAGCATCAACCTGTCGATCAAGGCCAAGGACAACGCGGAAGAAGGCGAGGCGATGCAGCGTATCAGCACCGAAAACGCCGGCGCCAACACGGGCACGACCAATCTCGGCGCGCTGCTGAAGGCCAAGTTGTCCGACACCAAGAGCAACGGTTGAACGACGGGAACGCCGCAATGACCAAATCGGAGCTGATCGACCGCCTCGCGGCCCAGTTTCCGCAGTTGGTAGCCAAGGACGCCGAGCTGGCGGTCAAGATGATCCTGGACGCAATGGGCGAAAGCCTCGCGAAAGGGGAACGCATCGAGATCCGCGGGTTCGGCAGCTTCGGCTTGAACTATCGTCCGCCACGCACCGGCCGCAATCCGAAGTCGGGCGAGAAGGTGCAGGTGCCGCAGAAATTCGTGCCGCACTTCAAGGCGGGCAAGGAATTGCGCGAACGGGTCGATTTTGCCGAGGACAGCCCTAAATAGGCGGCTACCCCTGCAAGGTGGCTGCCTGCAACATCGCGGGCGGGAGAGGCAACTCTCCCGCCTGTTTTTTTCGTTGAGGCCCGCCATGGGCTCGGTGGCATAATCACGCCATGCAAACCGTGCGCTGGATCATTGCCGCCACCGTCTTCATCGTCCTGCTGTTTGTCGCCTTGCAGAACGCCGACACGGTCACGCTGCGCTTCTTCAATCTGGTCAGCTTGCAGGCGCCGCTCGTCTTCGTCGTGCTGATCACCTTTGCCGCGGGCGTTGCGGCGGGGTTGCTGGCGGGCGCGTTGCGCGCGTCGAGGCTGAAGCGGCAGCTGAACAAGCTGCGCCGCGAACAGCGCCAGGCCGGCGCGTTGCCGTCGCAGCCGGTTCCCGGCACCGTATTGGCCGCAGGCGTGGGCCAGCCGCGCCAAGACCGCCTGTCCGACGGCCTGTGATCGAATTCGGTTAGCGGCCGCGGCATGGACTTCGAACTGTGGTGGCTGCTGCCCATACCGGCGGTCTTCTTCGGGCTGGGCTGGATGGCGGCCCGCATCGACATCAAGCATCTGTTGCGCGAATCGCGGGCGCTGCCGCTGTCGTATTTCCGCGGCCTCAATTTCCTGCTCAACGAACAGCCGGACAAGGCCATCGAGTCGTTCATCGAGGTGGTCAAGGTCGATCCGCAGACCATCGATCTCCATTTCGCGCTGGGTTCGCTGTTTCGCCGCCAGGGCGAGATCGACCGCGCGATCCGCATGCACCAGAACCTGCTGGACCGTCCCGACCTGCCGGCGGACAAGCGCACGATGGCCACTTACGAACTGGCGCAGGATTTCCATCGCGCCGGTTTGCTCGACCGCGCGGAAGAGCTCTTCACCAAGCTCGACGGCACGCTGTTCGAGCATTCGTCGCTGTCCCACCTGATCTCGATCTACGAGACCGAGAAGGACTGGAACAAGGCAATCGCCGCCACGCAGCGGATGGAGGTGCTGGCGAAGCAGCCATATTTCAAGGAAATCGCGCAGTACCACTGCGAATTGGCGCAGACAGCGTTGCTCGATTCGGATCGTGCGAAGACGCAGCATGAACTCGACGCCGCGTTCGCCACCTACCGCGGTTGCGCTCGCGCAACATTGATTGCCGGCGATGCGCAGTCCCAGCAGGGCGACGTTGCCGGCGCGATCGCCACGTGGCAGAAAATCGAGACCCAGAACCCGGTATTCCTGGCGCTGGCGGCCGATCGCATGGCCGACGCGTGGCGCAAGGAAGGCGCCGTGGCGCAGGGCATCCGCGTGCTGCGCAGCTATCAGGCCCAGTATCCGTCGCTCGACCTCCTCAATGCGCTGTTCACGCTGGTGCTGGAACACGAGGGGCCGGATGCGGCGGCGGGTCTCATCAAGGAAGAACTGGTGCGCAACCCCACGCTATTGGGGCTGGACCGCCTGCTCGAAGCGCAGCTCCTGGCCGCCCCGGCCGACCGTCGTCACGATCTCGAACTGGTGAAGGGCCTGGTCGCGCAACACATCAAGCGGCTTGGCATGTACAAATGCGACCATTGCGGTTTCCGCGCCAAGCAGTATTACTGGCGCTGTCCCGGCTGCCTCAAGTGGGAAACCTACTCGCCGCGGCGCACCGAAACACCGGATGGTTACGCATGAACCCGTCGCCAGGCACGACTCAGGAATTCGAATGAGCACTACACCCGACACCGCGCCGCGCATTTTCGTTGCGCTCGATTTCGCCAATCCACTGGCCGCTCTCGGGCTGGCCGATCGGCTCGATCCGAAGCAATGCGGCCTCAAGGTGGGCAAGGAACTCTTCGTGATCGGCGGACCGGAGCCGGTGCGCTGGATGGTGGACCGCGGGTTCGCCGTGTTTCTCGATCTCAAGTTCCATGACATTCCCAATACGGTGGCCAGCGCATGCGCTGCCGCCACACGGCTCGGTGTGTTCATGGTCGATCTTCATGCCAGCGGCGGTCGCGCGATGATGCAGGCCGCGCGGACGGCAGTGGACGCGACATCGAAGGCTACCGGACGCGCGTCACCGCTGCTCATTGGCGTCACCGTGCTTACCAGCCTCGCCGACGCCGACCTGCGCGAAGTGGGTCACGCGGGGAGTGCGGCCGATGAAGTGATGAAGCTCGCGCTGCTCACCCGCGACTGCAGTCTCGATGGTGTCGTCTGCTCGGCGCACGAAGCGGCCACGCTGCGGTCCGCCTGTGGCCCCGGTTTCAAGCTGGTGACGCCGGGCATCCGTCTGGCCGATGCCGCCAAGGACGATCAGGCGCGCATCGTGACGCCCGAAGCGGCCGTGCGCGCCGGTGCCGACTACCTCGTCATCGGCCGGCCGATCACGCAGGCGCGCGATCCGCTGGCCACGCTCAACGCGATCAATGCGTCGCTGGCGCAAGTGAAGGCGCACGCGCAATGAAAATCACGATGATCGGCACCGGGTACGTGGGCCTTGTCACCGGCACCTGTTTTGCCGAAGTGGGCAACGACGTGCTGTGCCTCGACGTCGACGCGCGCAAGATCGACATCCTCAACAGCGGCGGCGTACCCATACACGAACCCGGGCTCGAAGCGATGGTTCGCCGCAACGTGGCGGCCGGGCGCCTGCGCTTCACCACCGACATCGATGCGTCGGTCGAGCACGGCACGCTGCAGTTCATCGCGGTGGGCACGCCCCCCGACGAGGACGGCAGCGCCGACATGCAGTACGTGATCGCCGCGGCGCGTAACATCGGCCGCCGGATGCGCGGATACAAGATCGTCGTCGACAAGTCGACAGTGCCGGTCGGCACCGCCGATCGCGTGCATGCGGCCATTGCCGAAGAGCTGGCAGCGCGGAGCGAGCAGCATCCTTTCGCCGTCGCCTCCAATCCTGAATTCCTGAAGGAGGGCGCCGCGGTCGAGGATTTCATGAAGCCCGACCGCGTGGTGGTGGGTGCGGCCGACGAACGCGCCATCGCCGCCCTGCGTGCTGTCTACGCGCCATTCATGCGCAACCACGAGCGCTTCCTGGTGATGGACGTGCGCTCGGCCGAACTCACCAAATACGCCGCCAATGCGATGCTGGCCACGCGCATCTCGTTCATGAACGAAGTGGCCAACCTCGCTGATCGCCTGGGCGCGGACATCGAAATGGTGCGCCAGGGTATCGGCTCCGATCCGCGCATCGGCTATCACTTCCTCTATCCAGGCGCCGGCTACGGCGGCAGCTGCTTCCCCAAGGACGTGAAGGCGCTGCAGCACACGGCCACCCGGCTGGGCATGCCGCTGCAGCTGATCGCGGCCGTGGAGTCCGTCAACGAAGCGCAGAAACACATCCTGGTCGACAAGATCGTCACGCGCCTGGGAGGCAATCTCGCGGGACGCACCTTTGCGTTGTGGGGCCTGGCCTTCAAGCCCAACACCGACGACATGCGCGAGGCGCCGTCGCGCGTGATCATCGACGCGTTGATTGCGCGCGGCGCGCGCGTGGTGGCCTACGATCCGGTGGCCATGGACGAGGCGCGCCGCGTCTTCGGCACGATGCCCCAATTGAGTTTTGCCGTCTCGCCGCTGGATGCCTGCACGGGTGCCGATGCGTTGGTCGTCGTGACCGAGTGGCAGGAGTTCCGCAGCCCCGACTTCGATGCGCTGAAGTCGGCGCTGCGCGAAAAATTGATCTTCGACGGTCGCAATCTCTACGACCCGCCGCAGGTGCGCGCCGCGGGTCTCGAGTATTTCGCCATCGGCCGCCGCTGAACACCCACTATGTCAACCACCGCCTTTTCCGCATACCGTCCTCGTGTCGCGAACGCGCGCGTGCTCGTGGCGGGCGACGTGATGCTCGACCGCTACTGGTTCGGCGACGTCGAGCGCATCTCGCCGGAAGCGCCGGTGCCGGTGGTCAAGATCTCGCGCACCGAGGAACGTCCGGGCGGCGCCGCCAACGTGGCCCGCAATGCGGCATCGCTGGGCGCGCAGGCGTCGCTCCTGTCGGTGGTCGGGGACGACGAGCCGGCCAACATCCTGGCGCGCCTGCTGGAAGCCGAGCACGTGCAGACGTCGCTGCTGCGCGACCCCACGCTCCCCACAACGGTGAAACTGCGCGTGATCGGACGGCAGCAACAACTGTTGCGCATCGATTTCGAAACCATGCCGTCCCATGCAGTGCTCGCGGCCAAGCTGGCCGATTACGAGCGCATGGTGGCGGCAGCCGATCTCGTCATCCTGTCCGACTATGGCAAGGGCGGTCTCGCCCACATCGCGTCGATGATCGCCAGCGCGCGGGCCGCCGGCAAGCCCGTGCTGGTGGACCCCAAGGGCGAGGACTACGACCGCTATCGGGGCGCCACGCTGCTGACGCCCAATCGCGGCGAATTCCGGCAGGTGGCAGGGCGGTGGACCAGCGAGGCGGAGTTCGCCGAGAAGGCGCAGGCGCTGCGCCAGAAGCTGGCGCTCGAGGGCTTGCTGGTCACGCGCTCGGAGGAGGGCATGAGCCTCTTCACGGCAGCGGGCACGCTGACCATTCCCGCGCAGGCGCGTGAGGTGTACGACGTCTCCGGTGCCGGCGACACGGTCATCGCCACCATCGGCGTGCTGATGGCGGCCGGTGCGCCCATCGCCGATGCGGTACACATCGCCAACGAAGCGGCGGGCGTGGTCGTCGGCAAGCTCGGTACCGCGGTCGTGCATCCGCACGAACTGCGTTAGCTTGCCGACGCCTCGACGGCGCCTCATGGCAAAAGCAAAAACCATCTACGCGTGCACCGAGTGCGGCGGCACGTCCCCGAAGTGGCAAGGCCAATGCCCGCAATGCGGGGTGTGGAACACGCTGGTGGAGACCATCCCCGCTACCGCATCCGTGCGTTTCCAGACGGTGACCGGTGCCCGCTCCACGATCACCTCGCTGGCGTCGGTCAAGGCGCAGGAAAACACCCGCATCGCCACCGGATTGGACGAATTCGACCGCGTACTCGGCGGTGGTCTCGTGGCCGGCGGCGTCGTGCTGATCGGCGGCGACCCCGGCATCGGCAAGTCCACGTTGCTGCTGCAGGCCGGTGCGGCGCTTGGCGCCGCGCA
>JBKJSU010000166.1:0-3377 GCA_046594415.1 Casimicrobiaceae bacterium
CCGGGGCGCGTGGTCGGCATGCACTTCTTCAACCCGGCGCCGCTGATGCCGCTGGTCGAGGTCGTGTCGGGCCTCGCCACCGCTGCGGACGTGGCCGCCATCACGTACGCAACCGCCGCGGCGTGGGGCAAGCTGCCCGTGCACGCGCAGTCCACGCCCGGGTTCATCGTCAATCGCTGCGCGCGGCCCTACTACGGCGAGGCGTTGCGGCTCCTGACCGAGCGCGCCGCGGATCCCGCCACCATCGATGCGGTGATGCGCGAGGCAGGCGGCTTCCGGATGGGTCCGTTCGAGCTGATGGATCTCGTGGGTCTCGACGTCAATTTCGCCGTGACGAAGAGCGTCTGGGAAGCGTTCTTTCACGATCCCCGCTTCACGCCATCGGTGCTGCAGCAGGAACTGGTGGCGGCGGGCTACCTCGGGCGCAAGTCGGGACAAGGCTTCTTCAGCTACGCGCCCGGCGCCACGCGGCCCGCGGCGCAGACCGAGCCGCCGCAGGCGCGTCCGAGCGCGCTTCGCGCTGCCGGCGACGGCGCGATGTGCGGCGCCTTGCGCGACCGTCTGGCGGCTTCCGGCTTCAATGTCGTGCAGATGCCGGTCGATGCTGCGGTGGCGGATGCCTATCTCGATGTCGACGGCACGCTGCTCGTGCCGAGCGATGGCCGCACGGCCACGATGGTGGCCGCCGCCTGCGCCCGCCGCGATGTCGTCGTGTTCGACCTGGCACTCGATTTTCGCAATTGCACGCGGCTCGCGGTGGCGGTCGCCGATTCGTGCAGCGCCGCCGGCGCGGCGGCGGCGATCGGCGCCCTGCAGGCGGCCGGCATTGCCGTCACCCGTGTCGACGACGTCGCGGGGCTCATCGTGATGCGGACGGTGGCGATGCTGGCCAACGAGGCGGCCGACGCGGTCACGCAACGCATTGCCGCGCCCGGCGCCGTGGACCTCGCCATGCGCAAGGGCGTCAATTATCCGAAGGGGCCGCTCGAGTGGGCGGACGCCATCGGCCTGAAGCGCGTGCGCGCCGTGCTGCATCATCTCGCCGCGCACTATGGCGAGGATCGCTATCGCGCGGCACCGTTGATCACGCGCCGCTGCGCCACCGGAGGCACTCTTGGTGAATGAACACGAGGCGGCGCCGCCGCCGTTGACGCCGGAGGAAGCGCAGGCGTTGGCCGAGCGCGTTGCAAAGGGAATGTTCGAGCGCGACCGCGCGTCGAATGCGCTGGGCATGCGCATCGAGCGCGTGGCGCCGGGCTTTGCCGAGTTGTCGATGCACGTTCGTGGCGACATGGTCAACGGCCATGCGATCTGCCACGGCGGCCTCGTGTTCACGCTGGCCGACAGCGCGTTTGCGTTTGCCTGCAACAGCTACAACTTCAACACGGTGGCCGCCGGGTGCTCGATCGAGTTCCTGGCGCCGGGCCGTGAGGGCGACGTGCTGACCGCCACCGCGCAGGAGCGGGCGCAAGGGGGTCGCGCGGGCGTCTACGACATCGAAGTACGCAATCAGGTCGGCAAGGCGATCGCGCTCTTCCGTGGCAAGAGCATGCGGATCAGGGGCCACGTGATCCAGCAGGACTCGAAGGGAGAGTGATGATGTCCACCAAGCAAGAGCGTCCGGGCGAACTGGAGCCCATCGAAACCGCAAGCCGCGACGAATTGCGCGCGCTGCAGTTGTCGCGACTGCGCGCATCGCTGGCGCATGCGTACCGCAACGTCGCGCATTACCGGCAGGCCTTCGACGCGCGCGGCGTGCGTCCGGCCGACCTGCACACGCTGGAGGACCTCGCCAAGTTCCCGTTCACGGTAAAGTCCGACCTGCGCGACCACTATCCGTTCGGCATGTTCGCCGTGCCGCGCGAGCAGGTGGTGCGCATCCACGCGTCGTCGGGCACCACCGGCAAGCCCACGGTGGTTGGCTATACGCGCAACGACATCGACATGTGGGCTACCGTGATGGCGCGTTCGATCCGCGCGGCGGGCGGACGCCCGGGCGACATCCTGCACGTGGCCTACGGCTACGGGCTCTTCACCGGGGGCCTCGGCGCGCATTACGGCGCGGAGAAGCTGGGCTGCACGGTGATCCCGATGTCGGGAGGGCAGACCGAGAAGCAGGTGCAGCTGATCCAGGATTTCAAGCCCAAGATCATCATGGTCACGCCGTCGTACATGCTGGCGATTGCCGAGGAAATGGAGCGGCAGGGCATCGATCCGCGCACGTCGTCGCTTGAGATCGGCATCTTCGGCGCGGAGCCGTGGACGCCGGAGATGCGCAAGTCGATCGAGGCGCGGATCGGCATGGACGCGATCGACATCTACGGCCTGTCGGAGATCATCGGCCCTGGAGTCGCGCAGGAGTGCATCGAGACCAAGGACGGCCTGACCGTGTGGGAGGACCATTTCTATCCGGAGATCATCGATCCGTTGACCGGCGACGTGCTGCCGGATGGCGAAAAGGGCGAGCTGGTGTTCACGTCGCTGACGAAGGAAGCGCTGCCGATCGTGCGCTATCGTACGCGCGACCTGACACGACTGTTGCCGCCTACGGCGCGGTCGATGCGTCGGATCGAAAAGATCACGGGTCGCTCGGACGACATGATGATCATCCGCGGCGTCAACGTGTTCCCCACACAGATCGAGGAACTGATCCTGCGCGACGCGATGCTCGCCCCGCACTACCAGATCGAGATTTCGCGGCCGAAGAGCCTCGACGAGATGACGATCCTCGTCGAACGCGCCCCGGCCGCAGGCAGTGTGGACGGCGACCGCGCCGGCGAGCGCCTCGCCCACCTCGTCAAGAACCTGATCGGTGTCACCGCCCACGTGCGCGTGCTGCCTTCCGGCGGCGTCGAGCGTTCGCTCGGCAAGGCCAAGCGGATCGTCGACAAGCGAAAGTAGAACTTCGCGTGACTCAGTAGGGGAGGCTTCAGCCTCGCAAGCGCTGCGCGAGGCTAAAGCCTCGCCTACACGGTCAGAAGCAGCGACATACGGCCCAGAAGCAGCGACATACGGCCCAGAAGCAGCGACACATGCCCCAAAAGCAGCGCCATCCGACGTGATTTTTGCCACGCCCCGCACCGTGCCACAACGAACAGGAAACCGCCCCGTGCCGCGTCACGACGAACAAATCACGAAACGCCGCGAGGTTGACGCGTCGCCTGCCGACTACGCGCCGTACCCCAGACGCGCGGAGACCCGTTCCGCGCACTCGCGCAACGCCAACGCAAGCGGACCATCCCACGCGGGATCGAAGCTGCCGGACGGGCCGAGCGCGGTGATGGCCAGCGCCAGCGCGCCGCTGTGATCGAATACCGGTGCCGACAGCGCGTTGATGCCGGGCAGCGGATCGCCGACGGCGCGCGCCATCCGGCGCT
>JBKJSU010000202.1:0-3057 GCA_046594415.1 Casimicrobiaceae bacterium
GGTGAAGATCTGGATGGCCAGCGTGGCGACCAGCGCGACGCGTGCGGTGTGCCGGGCCCGTGCGCTCATCCGCGCCCGGACAGCGCAATCACGCGCCGTTCGGTCACGATCGAATCCACCCGCAGGTCATGCGGGGCGGCCGGGACGGTCGGGACAACCTGCAGGTCGAACGCGCCGGCGATCCGCGCGACCTGTGACGACACCGCGGACAGCAGCCGGTCGTAGAAGCCTCCGCCATAGCCCAGCCGGCGCCCGGAGAGGTCGAACGCGACGCCGGGGACGAGAATCCAGTCGATCGCGCCGGCGCCGACCTGCGGCGTGTGGTTCATCGGCTCCGGAATGCCGCGATAGCCGGGCGCGACATCGCGTTCGATGTCCGTCACGCGATGCAGCTCCAGCATGCGGGTTGTCGTGTTGACGCGGGGCAGCACCACGGTCTTGCCCGCGGCCAGCGCGGCGACGAACACCGGGCGCGTATCCCATTCGCTCTGGTGCGGCAGCGTCAGCAGCACGGTGCGCGCGGCCGCAAACGAAGGCGCGGCGCAGATTGCTTCCGCGATGCGCAGCGACGCCGCGCGATACGTCGTCGCATCGATGCCGTCGCGCGCGGCGATCATCGTCACCCGCAACGCACGCTTGGCGCCATGCAGTGGATGTCCGGTCAGGATTGCGCCGCTTTGCATCGCCCCGTCGCCCATACCGCGATGGTAGCGCAATCGCGAGGAGCACTCCCCTATAATGCCCTCGTTCAACCACGGTCCGTTCATGCCATGAAGAATACCCACCAGCTCTACCGCGCGCGCCGCAGCGCCCTGCTGCAATCCATGCGCGACACGCGCGGCGGGGGTCTCGCGATTCTGCCGACGGCGCCCGAAGTGGCGCGCAATCGCGATTCGCACTATCCATTCCGGCATGACAGCTATTTCTACTATTTGTCCGGCTTTCCCGAGCCGGAAGCGGTCGTCGCGCTGGTGGCGGGCCCGGACGGTGACCGCCATGTGCTCTTCTGCCGCGAAAAGAACGAGGAGCGCGAGATCTGGGACGGCTTTCGCTACGGCCCGGATGCCGCGCGCGAGATCTTCGGCTTCGACGAAGCCCATCCGATCTCGGCGCTGCCGGCGATGCTGCCCGACCTTGCCGCCGATCGACCGGCGCTCTTCACGCCGCTTGGCCTCTTCGACCATTGGGACCAGCAGGTCACGAAGCTTCTGAACGAAGTGCGCAACCGCGCGCGCACCGGCGTGTCCGCGCCCGACGACATCGTCGATGTGCGCGGCACGCTCGACGCGATGCGCCTGTTGAAGGACGAGCATGAAGTGAAGCTGATGCGCCGCGCCGCCGCCATCTCGTGCGCCGCGCACTCCCGCGCGATGGAGCGCGCGCGCCCCGGCTGGTTCGAATACCAGGTGGAGGCCGAGCTGCTGCACGAGTTCCTGCGCGAAGGCGCGCAGGCGGTGGCCTATTCGTCGATCGTCGCGTCCGGCCCCAACGCGTGCGTGCTGCACTACCGCGAAAACGACCGCGAGCTGGTGGCAGGGGACCTGTTGCTGATCGATGCGGGCTGCGAATTCAAGGGCTACGCGTCGGACATCACGCGCACGTTTCCGGTTGACGGCAAGTTCACCGGACCGCAGCGCGCCATCTACGAGTTGGTGCTTGCCTCGCAACATGCGTGTCTCGATGCCGTGCAGCCAGGCGCTGCCTTCAAGGCCTACCATCACGTGGCCGAACGGGTGCTGGCACAGGGCTACATCGACCTCGGCCTCTGCCAAGGTTCGCTCGACGAAGTGCTCGATACCGGCAGCTACAAGCAGTTCTACATGCACCGCGCGGGTCACTGGCTGGGCATGGACGTGCACGACGCCGGTCTCTACCAGGTCAAGGGCAAGTCGCAGACGCTGGTGCCGGGCATGATGCTGACGGTGGAGCCGGGCACGTACATCCGGCCTGCACCCAACGTGCCGGAGCAATTCTGGAACATCGGCGTGCGCATCGAGGATGACGTGCTGGTCACCGCCACCGGCCACGAGAACCTCACGGCGGCCGCACCCAAGTCGGTGGCCGACGTCGAAGCCGCCTGCCGGCGCTAGCGCGTCAGCCGCCATGCTGCACGACGTCGCGATCGTCGGCGCCGGCCCCGTCGGCGGCACGCTGGCGCTCGCGCTGGCTGATGCCGACCTCGATGTCGTTGCGCTGGACTCGCGGGCGCCCGGCACCACGCTGCGGGGCGATCGCTCGCTCGCGTTGTCGCACGGCGCGCGCCTCATCTTCGAACGCCTGGGCGTCTGGTCCCGCCTTGCCGCCACGCCGGACGCGGTCACGCCGATCGCGGGCATCGACATTTCGCAGGCAGGCGGCTTCGGCGTCACGCGGCTCACCGCCGCAGAGCAGCGGCTGCCCGCACTCGGCTATGTCGTCTCCTATGTCGCGCTGCAGGGCGCCATCGACGCGGCGCTGACGTCCACGCGCACGGTGATCCGCTTCGGCAGCACGGTTGACAGCGTAGGCGGCACCGGCGAATACGCGATGGTGGCGATGCGCGATCCGGCTGCCGAGCCGGTCCTCGCGCGTCTGGCCGTCGTGGCGGATGGCGCGGGCACCTCGGTGTCCGGGGTCGTCCGTGCGCGGCGCGAGTATGGCCAGTCCGCGCTGGTCGCCAAGGTGTGGATGGCGCAACCGCATGCAGGCATCGCGTTCGAGCGCTTCACGTCCGCCGGGCCGATGGCCTTGCTGCCATACGGCGACCACTACGGTCTGGTCTGGACGATGACGCCCGACGATGCGCGCCTGGTGATGGACATGCCGGACGACGAATTTCTCGCGCGCGTGGCCCGTTCCTTCGGCGCCCGCGTCACCGGTTTCGAGCGCGTGGCCGACCGCCGGTCATTTCCGCTGGCGCTCGAATACGCGCAGCCGACCACGGCCGCGCGTACCGTCCTCATCGGCAACGCGGCGCAATCGCTCCATCCGATCGCGGGCCAGGGGTTCAACCTCGGCGTTCGCGATGCGTTCGAGCTCGGGCAGGCCATCGTCCACGGCGAGCGCGCAGCGCTCGGC
>JBKJSU010000033.1:0-3855 GCA_046594415.1 Casimicrobiaceae bacterium
CGTGGGCGCCTCGCGCGACATGATCGGCAAGTTGCTGAAGGACCTGGTGGCCGGCGGCTACCTGCAGGTCGAGGACCGCACGATCACGTTCCTGAAGAAGCTGCCGCCGGGCTGGTAATTCGCAGCGCCGCGAATTTTCCGCAGTCGCGGTGCGACTTCCTCCCTCGGCCTCGTCGCTCTCTCCCCGTAGATTGTTCTCCACCGGCACCGCGCCATTGCGCTGCCGGGCAGCCCGATGGCTGCAACCGGAAGCGGTGGCCCATCGGGACTCTTTGATCGCTGCAAGGAGAACATGATGCGCAAGCCGACTTCGCTGTATACCGAGGGCAGTACGATCGCCACGGGCCTCAAGGCCGCCGTCGTGGTCGTGGTGCTGGGCGTGCTCGCCGGGACTTTCGATCACGCCAACGTGCGTCAGAACGTGAACCCGCTGATGACGGATCACGCCGTGCCGACGACCTATGCCGAGACATCGGTCGGCACCGCCTTCGTACTGCCGGAGGAACTGCGGCCGAACCAAGGCGACGTGACTTCGCCGGTGGCCACGTTCTGAGGCCGCCGGAACGCGGGGACCGGAGTCAGCGGTCGATGCCGCCGAAGCAGATGTATTTCACTTCGACGAATTCATCGATGCCGTACTTCGACCCCTCGCGGCCGAGTCCGGATTGCTTGACGCCGCCGAACGGCGCCACGTGCGTGGTGACGAGGCCCGTGTTCACACCCACCATGCCGGCTTCGAGCTGTTCGGCGATGCGCCACGCGCGGCCGATATCGCGGCTGTAGAAGTACGAGGCCAATCCGAACTCGCTGTCGTTGGCCATCTTCACCACGTCCGCGTCATCCGTGAAGCGAATGAGCGGCGCCACCGGGCCGAAAGTCTCTTCGCTGAAGATCTGCATGGCCGGCGTGACGTCGGTGAGAATCGTCGGCTGGTAGAAATTGCCGCCGAGGCTGTGCCGCTTGCCGCCCGTCGCCACCTTGGCGCCATGGGCGACGGCATCGGCGACGTGCGACTCCACCTTCGCGAGCGCGCGTGCGTTGATCAGCGGCCCCTGCGTGACGCCGGGTTCGGTGCCGAGACCCACCTTCAGTCCCGCGACCTTGGCGGCCAGCTTCTCGGCGAACGCGGCGTAGACCTTGTCCTGCACGAAGATGCGGTTGGCGCAGACGCAGGTCTGCCCGGTGTTGCGGAACTTGGAAATCATGGCGCCTTCGACCGCAGCGTCGAGATCGGCATCGTCGAACACGATGAAGGGCGCATTGCCGCCCAGTTCCAGCGAGAGTTTCTTGACGGTGGGCGCCACCTGCTGCATCAACAGCCGGCCCACCGCCGTGGAGCCGGTGAACGAGAGCTTGCGCACTGTCGGATTGGCACACATCTCGTTGCCGATCTCCACCGGATTGCCGGTGACGACGTTGAGCACGCCGGGCGGGAAGCCGGCGCGATGCGCCAGCTCCGCCAGCGCGAACGCGGAGTAGGGCGTGGCCTCGGCCGGCTTGATGACGACGGTGCAGCCCGCGGCCAGCGCCGGCGCCACCTTGCGGGTGATCATCGAGGCGGGAAAATTCCATGGCGTGATCGCGGCGCAGACGCCCACCGGTTCCTTGACCACCACGAGGCGCCGGTCGTTGCCGACGGTGGGGATCACATCGCCGTAGACGCGCTTGCCTTCCTCGGCAAACCATTCGACATACGCGGCGCCGATGGTGATCTCGCCTGTGGATTCGGCCAGCGGCTTGCCCTGCTCGGTGGTGAGGATCAGCGCCAGGTCGTCGATGTTGGCCAGCATCAGCTCGAACCACTTCATCAGGATCGCACTGCGGTCCTTGGCCACCTTGCCGCGCCAGGCCGGCAGGGCGCGCGCCGCAGCCTCGATGGCCAGCCGCGTGTCGGTCGCGCCGAACATCGGGGCGGTGCCGATGGTGCGCCCGGTGCCCGGATTGACGACCGGCATCGTGGCGCCGTTGGCGGCGCCAGTCCACGCGCCATCCACATAGCATTGCTGGCGCAGCAGCGTCGGGTTCTTGAGGCTGGGCAGGTTGCGTTCGAGCGTATCGGGCGGCATGGCGGTGTTACCTTGTAGTGGCGGTCAGTCGGGCAGTTTAGCAAGTGTGGTCAGCGGCCGCGCCTTCATGGTGACCAGCATCACGCCGGTGAGCACCAGCGCCGCGCCGGCAAGCTGCACCGCGTACACCGGCTCGCCGAGGATCATCGCGCCGAAGCCGATCGTGAATACCGGGCCGAGCGCGCCCACCAGCGAGGCCGAATTGGCGCCCATTCTTCGGATCGACTCCGCGATCAGCCATGTGGGCAGCACGGTGGAGAAGATGGCCATCACCAGCACGATCAGGTGGACACGCGCAGGCACGTCCAGCGCCGACCACGGCCGCGTCAGCGCAAACTGCGCGACGACGAATACCGTCGATGCAAGCATCGCCCACGCAATGAACCGCAGCGAACCCAGCCGCTTGATGATGCTGCCTGCCTGCACGAGGTACAGCGCATACAGCACCGCGCCGGCGAAAACGAGGCCGCTTCCGGTCAACGTCGCGGCGCGGTCGCCCGATACCGCGAGGTCGTGCGCCACCACCAGCGCGATGCCCGCGTAGGAAAGGAGGAGCGCCGCGACCACGCGCGCGGTGATCGCCTGCCGCAGCAACACCGCGGACAGCAGGACGACGATGGTGGGGTACAGGAACAGCACCAGCCGCTCGAGCGAGGCCGTGATGTATTGCAGGCCCATGAAATCGAACAGGCTGGCGAGGTAGTAGCCGATGAAGCCCAGCCATGCGAGTTGCATCCAGTCTGCGCGCTGCAGCGTCACGCCCTCGCTGCGGCGGGTGGCCCACCACGCCATCGCGCAGAAGAACGGGGCGGAGTAGAGCATGCGCAGCATCAACAGCGTGACCGCGTCCACCGGATGCATCTGGTAGGCGAGCTTGATCAGGATCGCCTTGAACGAGAAGCCCAGCACGCCGACCACCGCGCACAGCGGCCCGGCCCAACGCGAATCTTGCGCCGTGGCGGGCGCGGTCAATGTGGTTCCCCCCGAGAGGCGCTGCGCGCCTCCCCCCCGGGGGGGCGACCGCCTTGGGGCGGCCCGGCGGCGGTCAATCCCACCGGACGATGCCGGTCCATGCGGTGACCAGGATCACCGCGCCGAAGAGGATGCGATACCACGCAAATGGGGTGAAGTCGTGCCGGCTCACGTAACGCAGCAGCCAGCGCACGCACAGGAAGGCCGACACGAACGCGGCGGCAAAGCCCACGCCGAACGCCGGCAGGTCGGCCCCGGACAGGAGGTGCCGGTTCTTCACCGTTTCGTAGGCGCACGCGGCCAGCAGCGTGGGGATGGCCAGGAAAAACGAAAACTCCGTGGCTGCCCGGCGCGACAGGCCGAACAGCATGCCGCCGATAATCGTGGCGCCGGAGCGCGACGTGCCGGGAATCAGCGCCAGCGCCTGCGCGCAGCCAACCTTCAGCGCGTCGGTCCATTGCATCGCGTCGATGTCGTCGATGCGAATCGTGTCCGGGTTGAGGCGCTGCCGGCGCTCGGCCCACAGGATGATGAAGGCGCCGGCGACGAACGCCATCGCCACGGGCACCGGCGCAAACAGCGAGGCCTTGATGATCCGGCTGAAGGCCAGGCCCAGCACCGCGGCCGGCATGAATGCGATCGCGAGGTTGAGGACAAACCGATTGGCGCGCTCTTCGCGGAAGAGGCCGCGCGCGACATCGATGAGACGCGCGCGAAACTCCCAGCAGATCGCCAGGATGGCGCCCGCCTGGATCACGATCTCGAAGACCTTGGCCTTCTCGCCGGTGTACCCCAGCAGCGAACCCGCGACGATCAG
>JBKJSU010000265.1:0-5829 GCA_046594415.1 Casimicrobiaceae bacterium
TTGCGCGAATACCAGTATCACGACGACGTTCGCCACATCGACTGGAACGTGACTGCGCGGCTGCAGGTGCCGCACGTGCGCGAATTCAACGAAGAGCGCGAGGTGGCCGCGTGGTTCCTGCTGGATTTGAGTCCGTCGGTGGATTTCGGGTCCGAGCATGTGCGCAAGCGGGCGATTTCCGCCGATTTCGTCACCGTGATCGCGCGGATGCTGACGCGACACGGCAATCGCGTGGGCGCCATGTTCTACGGCGGCGACGTGGACACGGTCATCCCCGCGCGCACCGGACGCCGGCACGTGATGCACATCCTGCATGGCATGCTGTCGCGCCCCGAGGTCCGGCAATCCAAGGCCACCAATATCGACGAACTGCTGCGCACCGCCAACGAAATCATGCGGCGGCGGTCGGTCGTCTTCGTCGTGTCGGATTTCATCAGCGCCCCGGGCTGGGACAAGACGCTCGCGCATCTCGCGCAACGCCACGAGGTGATCGCGGTGCGGCTCTACGATCCGCTGGAAATGGAGATGCCGGACTTGGGCATGCTGCACATCCAGGACGCCGAATCCGGCGAGCAGATTTTCGTCGACACGCATGATCGCGGCTTCCGCCGGCGCTTTGCCGAACTGGCGGTCAGGCGTGAGGAAGAATTGCGCGAGGCCTTCGTGCGCGCGGGCGTGGATGCGCTCGAGCTCGCCACCGACGACGACCTGGTGGATGCCATCATGCGTTTCGCCGACCTGCGCAAGCAGCGCAGCCGCCTCGCCGCCGGGGGCGGCGTGCCCCAGCACCTGACAAGCCGGCCGGCATGACCTTCCTGTGGCCTGAATTGCTGTGGCTGTTGTTGCTCGTGCCGGTGCTGGTGGCGCTCTACGTGTGGCTGTTGTCGCGCAAGAAGAGCGCGTCGGTGCGCTACGCCAGCCTCGCGCTGATCAAGGAGGCCATCGGCCCCGGCCAGCGCTGGCGGCGCCATGTGCCGCCGGTGCTGATGCTCATTGCGCTGACACTGATGCTGATCGCCATCGCGCGGCCGCAAGCCGTGGTGCTGCTGCCCTCGCAGCACGAAACGATCATCCTGGCGATGGACGTGTCGGGCAGCATGCGCGCCACCGATGTGCTGCCCAGCCGCATCGCTGCCGCGCAGGAGGCAGCGCGCGCGTTCGTCAACGAGCAACCATCGCGCACGCGCGTTGGTATCGTGTCGTTTGCCGGCACCGCCGCAGTGGTGCAGCCCCCCACCAAAAATCGCGAAGACATCATCGCGGCCATCGACCGCTTCCAATTGCAGCGCGGCACCGCAGTGGGCAGCGGCATCCTCGTATCGCTGAAGACCATCTTCCCGGAGGCCGAGTTCGATCTCCGCTCGTGGAATCCGCGCGGCGATCAATCGCGCTCCGCGCCCATCGACAAGGCGGGCAAGGGTGACAAGCCGGACGTCAAGGCGGTGCCGCCCGGATCCTACGTGTCCGCAGCCATCATCCTGCTCACCGACGGCCAGACCACCACCGGGCCGGATCCGCTCGAAGCGGCACGGATGGCGGCCGAACGCGGCGTGCGCGTGTTCACGGTGGGCATCGGCACCGAGAAGGGCGAAATGATCGGCGCCGAGGGCTGGTCGATGCGGGTGCGGCTCGACGAAGCGGCGCTGAAGAACATCGCCAACATCACGCAGGGCGAATATTTCTACGCCGGCACGGCCACCGACCTGCGCAAGGTCTACGAGACGCTCAACTCGAAGCTTGTGTTCGAGCAGAAGCAGTCGGAAATCACGGCGTTGTTTTCGGCGGCGGCGGCACTGGTCGCGCTGGTCGCAGCGCTGCTGTCGATGCTGTGGTTCGGCAGGATTCTGTAGGCGCTGTAGGCGAGGTTTCAGCCTCGCCTACAGCCTCGCCTGCACGATCGCAAAACCCATCACGGTGGGTCGAAGTCGACGATCGTTGCGGCGCGCTTCTCGCACGCATCGGCGTCCACCAGTCCACGGGCCTGCGCCGCCGTCAGCAGAGAATAGTGCCGTCGCGCCGCCAGCCGGTCGTGCACGTCCCAGCAGCTGGCCTCGTTGGTCACCCACTCGGTCACCGCGACGCTGCGCAGGTCGAACGCGCCGGAGTAGCTGCGTAGCGTCTTGCGCCCCGAATCGTCGCGAAATTCGTGCAGGTACGACATCGCCAGTTCGCGCAGGCTGCGATACACCGGATCGCGATAGCGCAGCACTGCATGGTTCGACTTGGACACGGCGCCCCAATGCCGGCCGCGCCTGAACAGCGCGACCACGTGCGGATAGTCGCCAAGCACGCAGTCGAGATGCATCAGCAACGGCGCGTCGCCGTGGATCCAGAGCGCGCAGGCGGCCACCAGCGCGCCTTCGATGCAGTGCGCGCGGCGCTGCGCCAGCACGCCATGCACGGAACGCACCGTCTCGCCGTCGGCCTCGAAGTTGGCGGGGATGGCATTGACGAAGGCCTGGACATGTGGCGGGCTGGTCAGCACTGCCAGCTGCGCAAATGTCCGCGCGTCGAGTCCCAGGTCCTCGCGGCGCGCGCGTCGTCGCTTCGTCGACATGCGCATCGCGGGACCGTTCGTCGCGGCTAGCCGAGCTGTGCGCGCAGCCGGCGCAACTCGGCTTCGAGCGCATCGATGCGCTCGACGTAACTCAGCACTACGCTCAAACCGTGCGCATCGAGTTCGAAATCGTGGCGCAGGCGACTCGCGGTGCGCGCGACCACCAGCCAGCGCGCCTCGAAGGTCCACACCGGGGCGTCGGGATCGCGCGGGATCAGCGCGCCGTAACCCACCAGTTCGCGCACTTCGACTTCGGGCAGGCCCGAGGCGCTGACGATTTGCGTCCATGTCACTTCGGTAACGGTGTCGAGACGGATCGCGTCATCGGTGGGTGCATTCATCGGGTGGCCTCCTCTTCGAGGTTCGCGCGCGGGTTGAAATTGGAGGCTTCGGCCAGCTGCCGATAGAGTTCGCGCTGGCGATCGTCGAGAATCGTGGGCATTTCGAGCCGCACGATCGCAAAAAGGTTGCCCGGCGTGCCGCTGCCGCGGGTGAAGCCGCGAGCCGTGAGGCGCAGCTGCTGCCCGGCACGCGTGCCCGCAGGCACCTTCAGCGAAACCGTGCCGGCCGGCGTGGGTAACTGCACGGTCGTGCCCAGCGCGGATTCCCACGGCGCCAATGGCAGGTCGACGAAAATGTCCTGCCCGGAGACGCGGTAGAGGGGATGCTCCGAAATCTCGATGTCGAGATAGAGGTCGCCGTCCGGTGCGCCGTTGCTGCCCTTGCCGCCCTTGCCAGGCACGCGCAGCTTCTCGCCGTTGGTGACCCCACGCGGAATGCGTGTCTTCACGCGATGCGGTACGCGGCGCATGCCGCCGTCCGGTGCCCACTCGAGCGCGCTCATTTCAAGATCGATCTCGGTGCCGTTGAAGGCCTGGTCGAAGGTCAGGCGCACCACGGCCTCGTAGTCGCTGCCGGGCATTGCCATGTCCTGCGGGCGGGCGCGGCCGCTGCCGTTGGCGCGGCCGCGACGCCCCGCCAGCCCGGCAAAGAGGTCCGACAGGTCGATGTCGTCGAAGCCGCCCTGACCCTGCGCAAAGTGCTGCCCCCAGTCGGGCGGCGGCCGGAATTCCTGTCCAGGCGCGTGGCTGCCGAGTTGGTCGTAGGCTGTTCGCTTTTCCGTGTCCTTGAGCGTTTCGTAGGCCTCGCCCATTTCCTTGAACTTGGCCTCGGCGTCCTTTTCCTTGGACACGTCCGGGTGAAACTTGCGCGCAAGGCGGCGGTAGGCCGTCTTGATGTCGTCGGCGCTCGCATCCTTGCTCACGCCGAGAATGGCGTAATAATCCTTATACTTCATGCGTCGTATCCTTGTCGTCGTTGCAGGCGCTGCGTCGTTTCCGATGGCGCGCGCGTATCCATTATTGCAAATAGGAGTCCAGCATGGCAGAACGCAAGGTCATTGCGGTGGTAGGCGCGACGGGCGCGCAGGGCGGCGGGCTGGTCCGCGCGATCCTGGCCGACCCGGCGGGCGGGTTTGTGGCGCGCGCCATCGTGCGCGACGTCAACTCGGACAAGGCGCGCGCGTTGGCGGCGCAGGGCGCCCAAGTGGTGGCGGGCGACATCGACGACGAGGCCAGCCTGGCCCGCGCGCTCAACGGCGTGTGGGGCGCGTATTTCGTCACGTTTTTCTGGGCGCATTTTTCTCCCGAGAAGGAGAAGGCCGAGGTCCGCAACATGGCCGCCGCGGCCAAGGCGGTCGGCGTGCATCACGTGATCTGGTCCACGCTGGAAGACACTCGCCTGTCGGTGCCGCTGGCAGACACCCGCATGCCGACATTGATGGAGCACTACAAGGTGCCGCACTTCGACGCCAAGGGCGAGTCCAATCGCCGGTTCACCGAGCTCGGCGTGCCCACGACCTTCCTGCTGACGTCGTTCTACTGGGAGAACATGATCTATTTCGGCATGAACCCTAAGCCGGGACCTGATGGCGTGCTGGGCATCACGATGCCGATGGGCGACACGCCGCTGGCGGGAATCGCGGCGGAGGACATCGGGCGCTGCGCGTACGGCATCTTCAAGCGCGGCGACAGCATGATCGGCAAGACGGTGGGCATCGCGGGCGATCACCAAACCGGCGCGCAGATGGCGGCAACACTGACCGAAGCCTTGGGCCGCGAGGTGCGCTACAACGCGGTGACGCCGGAAGCCTATCGCGGCTTCGGCTTTCCCGGCGCGGAGGATCTGGGCAACATGTTCCAGTTCTATCGCGACTTCCCCGGCCCGTCTCTCGGCGCGCGCAAGCTCGACGAGTCGCGCGCGCTCAATCCGCAGTTGCAGGATTTTGCGACCTGGGTGGCGCGCAACAAGCAGAAGATACCGCTGGCGTGACGGTAATGGCCTTCGTAGGCGAGGCTTCACCCTCGCATGCATGCGAGGTTGAAGCCTCGCCTACAGAAGCCACATTGACGGAGGCCACGTTGATGGAGGCCACGTTTACAGAAGCCACAATTACGGGAGCGTCGCCACGTCCACCCACCCGCCGCTGGCCTGCGAGGCGATGCACGCCTCGATGAACGCCATCGTGTGCGCGCCTTCTTCGATGCGCGGGTAGGGCAGTTCGGGCGGCGTCTCGCCCAGCGCGCGGGCCATGCGGTCTTGCGCCACCTCGGCGTAAATGTTGGCGAAAGCCTCGCGCAACCCTTCCGGATGCCCGCGTGGCGTGCGGCCGGCTGCAATGATCGCGGGTGGCAGGTCGGCGTCGCCGCGGCTGACTTCGCGCACTGCTTCGCCCTGCATCGCAACGCGCAGGTAACTGGGGTTGCGGTGCGACCAGTCGAGCATGCCTTTGTCGCCATACACGCGCAGCCGGATGTCGTTCTCGCCGCCCGCCGCGGCCTGCGTGACCGTGAAGTTGCCGCGGCCGCCGCCCTTCATGTGCATCAGCGCGGCCACGTAGTCGACCACCTTGCGGCCCGGCACGACCGCGCCTACGTCGGCGACCACGCGCGCAACTTCCTTGCCGCAGACGAACGAGGCGAGATGCTGCGCATGACAGCCGATGGCGCTCATCACCAGCGCAAGACCGCTGCGCTGCGGATCGAGGATCCAGCGGAAGCGATTGTTTTGCGGCCCGTCCTCCACCTTCAATGCCATGCCGCTCTGGATGTACTCGACCTGTACGAGCCGGAGGTTGCCCAGCACGCCCTCGCGCACGAGGTGGCGCGCGTAGCGCGTCATCGGATAGGCGGCATAGCCATGCGGGATCGCGCAGATGCGGCCGCCGGCACGCGCGCGTGCGACGAGATCGCACGCCTGCGCGAAGTCGTGCG
>JBKJSU010000512.1:0-3596 GCA_046594415.1 Casimicrobiaceae bacterium
AACTGCAGCGTGACCGGCGTGCCGCCCAGGTACTGGATCAGCGCGGCCATCGACGGCGTAAAGCTGCGAACCTTCAAGCCCTTGATGTCCTCGACCGACTTGATCGGCTTGTTGCAGTAGAACACCTGTGGTCCGAAGGGCCATAGCGTGAGCACCTTGGCCTTGAACTTCGACTGCAGCCGCTGATCGAACACCTCGCGATAGGCATCGACGGCCTTGCGCAGGTCCTTCATGTTCGTCGACACGCCAATCAGATCGATGCCTTCGAAGAACGGGTCGTCGCGCGACGCCATGCCGATCTGCACGGACATCACGTCGAAGGTGCCCGACCGCAGCAGGCGCAACGCATCGGCGGCCTGCACGTTCACCACGTCCATCGGGTTGTAGTTCATCGTCATCGCCGGCGTGCCCAGCGCAGTGGGCAAGGCGCCGAAGAACGGCTTTTCGATCGTGTCGACGTGATTCTTGTTCGACGAGAAGTTGCCCGCGACGCGCATCGTCGTCGGGGTCTGGGCAAACGCGGTCCCCGCCATCGCGGCGGCGATGACCAGGGCGGTCGACATGAGAAGTCGTGATTTCATGGCAGGGTTCCTTCGTTGGGTGAGGGTTGACACGGGTTCATGCAAGCCAGCGGTTAAGTCCGACATCCTGGTGGGCCGCGCGGAGGTACATCGCGCGGTAATGGGGTTCGAGTTGGCGCGCGGCGGCGGTGGCTTCCTCCTGCTGCGGGCGCCCCGCGGCGGCCAGCGCGCGTGCCTCGGCGCGCAGGGCGCGTTCGTCTACGGTCGTCAACCGGCCATCCTCGAACACGACCCGGCCTGCGACCACGGTGTAGCGGACCGAGCTGCCGTCCTCGCAGTGCACGAGTTGCCGCGCGAGGTCGTTGCACGGCGTGAAGGCCAGCGTATCGAGGTCCAGGATGGCGAGGTCGGCGGCAAACCCCGGCGCAAGTTGCCCAATCGTGGCCTCAAGGCGCATCGCCCGTGCGCCACCGCGCGTGAGTGCCGCGAGAATCTCGGGCGCCTTCGGCCACGACATGTACTCCGGATCCGCGATCGTGTGCACCAGCGCCGCGATCTTGGCCACTTGCCACATGTTGATCGAATCGTCGCTGATGGCCTCGTCGCTGCCCAGGCACACGGCCACGCCGGCCTCCCGCAACTTCCGGAATGGCATCACGCCACTGCCCAGGCGCAGGTTGCACACCGGGTTGTGCGCGACGGTGCACCCTGCCTGGGCCAGCAATTCGATGTCGGCGTCGTCGATCCAGATGGCATGAATCACCATCATCCGTTCATCGAGAAAGCCCAGGTCGTGGACATGGCGCACCAGCGACTTGCCGAATTTCTCGGCGCCGAGAACGCGCTGCAACTTGGTTTCGAGAATGTGGATGTTGAACGGGAGATCGTGCGCCTTGCTCAACGCCGACAGTCCAGCCAAGTAGTCATGCGTGACCCGCTGGGGCGCAGAACAGGACACGGCGGCGCGCAGCCGTCCAACCGCCGCGCCGTGCCACGTATCGATCAGATGTTGGTAGAGCGCGAGCAGTTCGGCTCCCGATTGACGCGGCGCCTGCTCCATCGCAAGCCGCACAGCGGCGGGCAACAATTCGCGCAGGTACGGATACTTGTCGTATTCGACGATGTTGGGTTGGTCGATGGCGACGGTGGCGCGGATGCCGACGTCCGCGTAAGCCTGCATGATCGCGTCGATCGACGATGCGGTCGCGATCGGCACATGGAACGCGTCATCGTGGACCGCCGTCACGCCTCGGCGCAGCATCTCCATCGCGCCCAGCATCGTGCCGACATAGCCCTGCCGCGACGCTGCCGCGCCGTCTTTGGCCAACGGCGGCACCTCGTACAGCATGAAGATTTCGAGAGGCAAACCGTCGAGCGAGCCCTTCATCAGGGTGCCCGGCGAGTGGAAATGGGCGTTGATGAGACCCGGCATGGCCAGCAACCCGGTGCCGTCAATCGTTCGCGCGAACGGCCGCGGCCAATCGCGCGACGCGTCCGGTCCGATGGCTTGGATCACGCCATCCTCGATCACGATGTCCGCGCGGGGCCAATGCCGACGCTCGTCGTCCATCGTCAGCACCTGCACGTCCCGGATCAGCAGCGAGTCGGGCGGGCTCGTCATCGCGCAAACACCGTGCCCCAGGCGCGCCCCGGCCCCGTGTCGATTCCGGCCAGGCGCAACGCGCCCCACACCCCCATCGTGACGGTGTCGTAGATCGGGATGCCGAGTTCGTCTTCCATTTCCGCGACCAGAGGCGCCGCCGGAAAATTGGTGCAGAACGTGATGATCACCTGCGGCTTGGCCCGGGCCACGTCGCGCAGCATCGCCGCGATGTCGTCGCGTGAAATCTGCGCAAACGAATAGTTGTCGGTCAGGCCGGAATTGCGCGCGGCCACGCACTGGTAGCCCTCGCGGCTGAACGTGGCCACGATCCGCTCCCGGTAGGCATCGACATAGGGACACGCCAGCGCATATCGGGTGATGCCGTCCTCGCGCAATACCTGGTCGATGGCGAGTGTGGATGTCGTCGACCTGGCGCCCGTGAGGGCTTCGATCCGCGCGACCAGGTCGTGGTCCAGGGCAAAGTCGAGGCTGCCGCCCTTGCTGCCGTTCCAGGCGACAACGTCCAGTTGCGCGTCGCCCAACAGCCGCGCCGCCGTCAACATGTCCGTGAAGTCGTAGCTGTTTGGAAAGGGATCGCGCGCGCCCACCACGGACGTGCGTGAAAAGTGTGCGGAAACTTCCGGAAACTCGCGCAGGATGCCCAGCGTGATCCGCTCGACCACGGTATTGGCCGAGGGCGTGATCCAGCCGAGGAACTTGTCTGCGGCGGCAAAGCGCGCGGAGGGAGACAATGTACCAGAGGCCATGACGTCTGCCGCGGGATCAATAACCGAGAAGCTTCGGCAGCCAGAGCACCAGCGGCGGATAGAACATGCAGATGAACAGCAACAGGTACATGGCGGCGATGAACGGCCACACGTGGCGCACGAGTTCCCCGAGCTTGATGCCGGTGATTCCGCACAGCACGAACAGGACGACACCGACCGGCGGCGTCAGCATGCCGATGACGAGGTTGAACACGAAGAGAAAACCAAAATGCAGCGGCTCAATGCCGTATTGCAGCGCAATCGGATGCAGCAGCGGCACCAGCATGATGTAGGCGGCGTTCGATTCGAGGAACATGCCGACGATGAACAGCGCAAGCGCCACCAGCAGGTTGAACACCAGCGGATTGCTGGTCATCGAGCGCAGCAATTGCGACAGCTGGGCCGGCAGCAGGTCCACCGTCAGCATGTAGGTGACGACCGAAGCGAACGCGATCATCGCGCCGACCACGGCGGAAGTTATCGCAGTGCGGATCATCGCCTCCGGCATGTCGGAGAGCTTCAGTCGCCGCGTGACGAAGAAGCCGATGCCCATCGCGTAGACCACCGCAATCGCGGAGCCTTCGGTAGCGGTAAAGGCGCCACCGACGATGCCGCCGATCACCACGACCGGCATCATGAAGATGATCAGCGAGCGCTTCAGCTCATGGCCGATGCGCGCCCATGAGAACGCCTCGCCGGTCAGCG
>JBKJSU010000557.1:0-6109 GCA_046594415.1 Casimicrobiaceae bacterium
GTCGCCCAGCTTGCGCTCGATGCACATGCCGAGATACAGCGCCTCCGGCGGCGGATTGGTCTGCTGCATGACGCGCCGCATGTAGGTGCGCGCATCCGCGTAAGTGCGCTCGCGGTAGGCGAGCAGCGACAGGTTGTAGCCGGCCACCATGTTGTTGGGGGCGATGGCCAGCGCGCGCTTGTAGAACTCGGCAGCCCGCACCGGATCGCCGCTGGCGGCGGCGCATTTGCCGGCATTGGCCAGCGAGATGTCGGGCGTGCGGTAGAGCGGATTGCGCACAGCCATTTCGAATTCGGCGATCGACTCCTTCGGCCGGCCGTGCGTGCACAGGTACCAGCCCCAGTTCTGCCTGATTTCCGAGTCATTGGGCGCAAGTTCGAGCCCCTTGAGGAAATTGGCCTGGGCGTCGGCATCCTGCCCCATCACCGTGTAGACGAGGCCATACACGTTGTAGATCTTCGGATTGCGCGGGTCGAGCTTGACCGCTTCAGCCAGCTCCTGCAGCGCAATTTCCATCTGCCCCCGTTCGAAGAAGCCGGCCGCGATCTCCGCATGCAGCTGGGCACGATACGGCGCAGGCGCCTCCTGGATGGGCGGCGGCAATGGCGGCTGGTTGGGAACCATCGGCTGGGCGGGCGAGGGGCGCGACGGCGAGGAATCGCAGCCCGCCACGAGGATGCCGCCGAGAGCGAGCGTAAGTAACAGTAACGAAATGCGGCGCATGGGGGCCTGACCGGTCAGCGAAACGTGGGTTCTAAAGTGCCGCGACGGGCACGATGCGCGTGGACAGCCGGCGCGTGGTCCGGTCCTGCACCTGCCCGGCCAGCTGGCCGCACGCCGCATCGATGTCCTCGCCGCGCGTCCTGCGGATGGTGGCCACGCGCCCCGCGTCCTGCAGAATCTGCGCGAAGGCGACGATGCGCCCCCGCGGACTGGTGGAGAATTCGCTGCCCGGAAACGGGTTGAACGGAATCAGGTTGAACTTGCAGCGCAGGTCGCGGGTAAGCGCCACGAGCTCGTGCGCGTGCTGCGGCTGGTCGTTGACGCCGTCCAGCATCACGTATTCGAGCGTGATGAAGTCGCGCGGCGCTACCGCGAGGTAGCGCTCGCAGGCCGCCAGGAGCTCGCGCAGCGGATGCTTGCGATTGATGGGCACGAGGCGATCGCGCAGTTCGTCGGTGGGCGCATGCAGCGATACGGCCAGCGCCACCGGGCATGCCTGCGCCAGCTTGTCGATCAGCGGCACCAGTCCGGAGGTGGACAGCGTGACGCGGCGGCGTGACAGGCCGTAGGCGTTGTCGTCCAGCATCAGTTGCAGCGCGGGCACGACCTGATCGAAATTGGCCAGCGGCTCGCCCATGCCCATCATCACGACGTTGGTGATCGGCGGACGCCCGTGCTCGATCCATGGGGCGGTGAATGAGCCCCCACGCGCGCCGCCATCCTGGCTGCTTCGCTGCCCCCCGAGGGGGCGCGGTTCGCCCTCGGGGCGGCCCGTCGTGCTCACACCATCGGCCAGCAACGTGCGATTGGCGTGCCAGAGCTGGCCGATGATCTCGGCGGTAGTGAGATTGCGATTGAAGCCCTGCTTGCCGGTCGAGCAGAACGCGCAATCGAGCGCGCAGCCCGCCTGCGACGAAATGCACAGCGTGCCGCGGTCATCCTCGGGAATGAATACCGACTCGATGGCGTTGCCGTTGCCGGCATCGAGCAGCCACTTGCGCGTGCCGTCCGCCGCCGTGGAATCGCGGACGACCTGCGGCCCCCTGATCCAGGCTTCGGCCGCCAGCCGGTCGCGCAGCGGCTTGGCAAGGTCGGTCATCACGGCAACGTCGTCGGCAAACCGCTGGTGCACCCACTGCGAGACCTGCCGCGCGCGAAACGGCTTTTCGCCACGTTCGGCGAAAAAGCGGTTCAGGTCAGCGGGCGACAGGTCGAGCAGGTTGATCATTGCTTAGCGAGAATATACCGCCAGCGCCGGGAAGTAATAGGCGATCTCCGCCCGTGCGGTTTCGGGCGCGTCGGAGCCATGGACGGCGTTGGCGTCGATGGACTGCGCGAAGTCGGCGCGGATGGTGCCGGCGGCCGCTTTCTTCGGGTCGGTGGCACCCATCAAGTCGCGGTTGGTGGCGATCGCATTCTCGCCTTCCAGGACCTGGATCACGACCGGACCGGAAATCATGAAATCGACCAGATCTTTGAAAAAGGGGCGTTCGCGGTGCACCGCGTAGAAGCCTTCGGCTTCGGCGCGCGACAGCCACGCCATCCTCACTGCGGCAATCCTGAGGCCCGCTTTTTCGAAGCGGGCGATGATTTCGCCAATGACGTTCTTGGCCACGGCATCCGGCTTGATGATCGAAAGGGTACGTTCTACGGCCATTTCTTTGCTCCGACGAAATAAAAGCGAATAAATTCAAAATTATAGCATGAGAGGAGGGGTCGGGACAGCGGCTTCCCCCCCGTGGCCAAGGCTGCCGGCCGCGCCGTTTTTTCCCCCTCCGGACGCGGGATAAGGCTGTTTGTGCAATGGCGCACACGCCGGGGCGAGGCTAAACTACCGACCCCCCGGATTTTAAAGGTGTGAAAAATGTTCCGCACTGCAACCCGAACTGTCGTGGCCTTGGCGTTTGCCGCACTGGCCTGGCCGGCCGCCGCCCAGGAATACCCCACCAAGGCGATCACGCTGATCGTGCCATTCGCAGCCGGCGGTCCGACGGATA
Source organism: Casimicrobiaceae bacterium (assembly GCA_046594415.1). Lineage (GTDB taxonomy): Bacteria > Pseudomonadota > Gammaproteobacteria > Burkholderiales > Casimicrobiaceae > VBCG01. The sequence continues at coordinate 2,721 of JBKJSU010000557.1, forward strand.
CCGTCGCGCGCCTGATCGCGCAGTCGATGACCACCACGCTGAAGCAGACCGTTCTCGTCGACAACGCCGGCGGCGCCGGCGGGACCATCGGCGCGACCAAGGCCGCGCGAGCCAACGCCGACGGATATACGCTGTTCCTGCACCACATCGGCCACGCGACCGCGCCCACGCTCTATCGCAAGCTGCCCTATGACGCGATCAAGGATTTCGAGCCGATCGGGCTCGTTACCGACGTGCCGATGACGATCGTTTCCAGGAAGGATTGGGCGCCGAAGGACATGCAGGAACTGATCGCCTTCGTCAAGGCGAACAAGGACAAGGTCACCTACGGCAATGCCGGCATCGGATCGGCATCGCACTTGTGCGGCATGTTGCTGATGACGGCGATTCAGGCTGACGTGACCACGATTCCGTACAAGGGCACTGCGCCGGCCATGAACGACCTGCTGGGCGGCCAGATCGACTTCATGTGCGACCAGACCACCAACACCACCGGCCAGATCAAGGGCAGCAAGATCAAGGTCTATGCCGTGACCACCGCCACACGCGTGCCGTCGTTGCCGAACGTGCCCACCGCGCAGGAAGGCGGACTGCCTGGCTTCGATCTCGCGGTCTGGCACGGACTGTATGCGCCCAAGGGCACGCCGAAGCCGGTCATCGACAAGCTCGTCGCCGCGCTGCAGGTGGCGGTGAAGGATCCGCAGATCAAGACCCGGTTCGAAGACCTCGGTTCCGAGCCCGTGTCGGTGGCACAGGCCACGCCGGACGCGCTGCGCAAGAAGCTTGCGTCGCAGATCGACCTGTGGGCGCCGATCATCAAGAAGGCGGGTGCCTATGCGGATTGACGCGGGGGTGTCGGGGAATGCGCGGTGCGCAGCCGGTCGCGCGCCGCGCATCGCGCAGACAGGCGGCAAGACGCGGCGCTGAACGCTCGCTTACGGCGACCGCGGAGGACGAACGCCGTCCCTGGCGGGATGCCATGCGATCACCACGCCGGCACTCGCCGGCGCCGCGGCGAACTCCGGAGCGACACCCAGTTGCGGGACCCACACCAGTTCGTCGCCACAGAACACGAGTGGCGTGGCTTCGCGCAGCCACGGCGGCACGTTCGCCTCCTGCAACAGCGACTTCAACGCACGCCGCGGACGCCCCGCGCCGCGGGAGAACCGTTCGCCGCCGGCGCGTGAGCGGATGCGCACGGGAGCGCCTGCCAGCCGCGCCGCATCGAGTCCGACGCCAACGAGGCTTTCGAAGGCAAGATGCCCATGTGGTAGTGCCAGTTCCGCTTGGCCGGACCACGGCACATCGAAGGCCGCTGGCGACAGCGCATGCACGACGATGCGACCTCGATGGAGACCGAGGGCGCGGCCGGCGTGAAGAATGCGTACCTCGGCATCGGGGCGCGTTGTGCGCAACTGCGTCAGCATCGCCGCGAGCCGTGCCGCCGACGGCGCGGGCAAGCCATGCCGGCGCAGGAACCAGCGCAGCAGGTTGGCCGCGCGGTGCGGCGGCAGCACAGCCAGCCGGGAACGGTCGAGCGACCCGGCGAGCATCGCGTCGCCGGCGTCGAGCGCCGCCAGGTCGTCGGCGAGACGCGCTGCCTCGGCCTGCAGGCCCGCAGCGCGCGCAAGTGTGCGTTCCGGATCCGGAAAGACTGCGGCTAGCGCCGGCATGACCCGATGCCGGACGGCGTTGCGTCGGTGCGCGTGCGATGCATTGCTTTCGTCGTCGACAAAGCGCAGCCGCGCCGCCTCGACGTAGGCATCGATGGCCGCGCGCGGCAGGTTCAGAAGCGGCCGCAGCCATGTGACGCCGGCATCGTCGCATGCCGCCGCGGGCATGCCCGCGAGACCGCGCGGTCCGGCGCCGCGCAGCAGTTGCAGCAGCAACGTCTCGGCCTGGTCGCCGCGATGATGCGCGAGGGCGACGTGGGCGATGCCGCGCGCGGCTGCCGTGGCGGCAAGCGCGCCATAGCGGGCAATGCGCGCGGTGGCCTCGAGGCTCTGCCGTGGCGCGCGGGCCACCCCCGCCATCCAGAGCACGAACGTCACGCCGCGCGCGGCGCAGGATTCCTCGCAGAAGCGCGCCCATGCATCGGCATTGGGCGACAGTCCGTGATGGACGTGGACAGCGGTCAGCGCGTTGCCGCGAAAAGTCGCCACGGCGAGCAGCGCGTCGAGCAGCGCCACGGAATCGCGGCCGCCGGACAGCGCAATGATGATCGGCGCGGAGGGCGGGACCCGCGCCTCGAGGACGCGGGCGACCTCGGCGCGCAGCGTGCGCACGGGGTCGCCGTCGTGTTCGCGCCGCATGGCAGGCGCGGGAGCGTCGTCGCCGGCCGCGTGCTGCGGTTCAACCGGCGGCGATCTCCTTGTACTTGCCGTACCCGAGGATCTTGTCCTCGCGCTGCTCAAGCAACGTGTCGAGCGGCAGTTCCTGCAATTGGCGCAGCGCCTCGGTGAGCGCCTTCTTGAGCGTGACCATCATCGCGCCGTGATCGCGGTGCGCGCCACCTACCGGCTCGGTGATGACCTTGTCGATCAGCCCCAGCTGCTTCAACCGTGGCGCGGTGATACCCAGGATTTCCGCCGCTTCCTCCGCATGGTCGGCGGATTTCCACAGTATCGACGCGCAACCTTCGGGCGAGATCACCGAATACGTCGAGTACTGCAGCATGAACGTCAGGTCGCCGATCGCGATAGCCAGCGCGCCACCCGAGCCGCCTTCGCCGACCACGCTGACGAGCACCGGCACGCGCAGTCCGGCCAGTTCGTACAGGTTGCGGCCGATGGCCTCAGACTGGCCGCGCTCCTCGGCGCCGATCCCCGGATACGCGCCCGGCGTATCGATGAACGTGAAGAGCGGCAGCCCGAACTTCTCCGCGAGCTTCATGAGCCGCAGCGCCTTACGATAGCCTTCCGGACGCGGCATGCCGAAATTGCGGTGGATCTTTTCCTTGGTGTCGCGTCCCTTCTGGTGCCCGATCACCATGCACGGCTGGCCGTTGAAGCGCGCGATGCCGCCGACGATGGCGGGGTCGTCCGCGTAGGAGCGATCACCGTGCAGCTCGCGGAATTCGCTGAACATGCCGGCGATGTAGTCGAGCGTGTAGGGGCGTTGCGGGTGGCGCGCCACCTGGGCGATCTGCCACGCCGACAGCTTGCCGTAGATTTCCTTCGCGAGCTGCTGGCTCTTCTTGGTGAGCCGCGAGATTTCATCGGAAATGTCGACAGCCGAATCTTCGTGCACGAAGCGCAGCTCTTCGATCTTCCGCTGCAGTTCGGCGATCGGCTGCTCGAAATCCAGGAACGTCTGTTTCATCGGGACAGGAGGGGCCACGTGGGCGACCATCATAGCGCACCTGTCGCCGCGCGGCGACAGGTGCGCGG
>JBKJSU010000024.1:0-4213 GCA_046594415.1 Casimicrobiaceae bacterium
CTGGCACGACAAAGCGCTCCGGGGGAATCTATTGATTCCGGTCGGCGAGGCTTCAGCCTCGATTCGTTGCGTCTGCGAGGCTGAAGCCTCGCCTACAGCTTCGGCGAACGAAGGATCATTGGCCGAGGATGCGATCCGCAAGTGCGGCCGCGGGCTCGAGCGACGTCACCGAGGGTACCGCCGGATCCGGCGCGGGCAGGCCGCGGCGGTTGAACCACACCGCGCGGATGCCGGCGCGCTTCGCGCCCTCCACATCGTTGCGCCACGAGTCGCCCACCATCACCGCACCAGCGGCCGGGCAATCGCAGCGCGCGAGCGCATGCGCGAAGATTGCCGTCCCCGGCTTGGCCGTGCCCACTTCCTCGGAGGTGACCAGCGCGTCGACATAGGGCGCCAGTCCGAAGGTCGCGAGCTTTTCAGTCTGCTCCGCCACGGTGTTGTTGGTGACGATGGCAATCGTCACGCGGCCATGCAATGCGGCCAGCAACGCGGCGGCGCCGGGAACCGCACGACGTGAGGACATGTAGATGCGCCGGTGCAGTTCGGCGGCGGCGGAGGCGTGGGCAGTGGTTGCGCCGGCAAACACAAACAGGCACCGATAGCGTTCGATGCGGGCATCGTCGGCGGTACGCCGACCCAACCCTACTTCGGTGTGCAGTGCCTCGACCAGCCGCTCGTTCTCGGCCGCCATCGCCTCGAGCGTGCGGGCCTGCAGGGTCAGAAAGACATCGCGCACGCCAACGACAGCCGCGTGGCTGGCGTGCTGGTGATCGACGAGCGTATCGTCGAGATCGAACAGCACCGCCTGCACCACCGCCATCCCGCTAAAGACTATGCAGCCTCGCGCGATGCGAGGCCGTTGGTGTCGCCAACCAGCCGCGGCGCGGCCGACAAGTCTCCCCCATGCATCGCGTCAGGCCGCTTCGCGGCTTGCCTTCTTACGCTCGTGCTCCTTGAGATGGCGCTTGCGGATGCGGATCGATTGCGGCGTGACTTCGACCAGCTCGTCGTCGGCGATGAATTCCACCGCGTATTCGAGCGACATCGCGATCGGCGGCACCAGGCGCACCGCTTCGTCGGTACCTGACGAGCGGACGTTGGTGAGCTGCTTGCCCTTGATCGGGTTGACGACGAGGTCGTTGTCGCGGCTGTGGATGCCGATGACCATGCCCTCATACAGCGCCTCGCCGGGCGAGACAAACATGCGCCCGCGATCCTGCAGTTTCCACAACGCGTAGGCCACGGCCGGGCCGTCTTCCGCGGAGACCAGCACGCCGTTGCGACGGTCGGGGATTTCGCCCTTCACTTCGGCATAGCCGTCGAACACGTGGCTCATGAGGCCGGTGCCACGCGTGAGATTCATGAACTCGCCCTGAAAACCGATCAGGCCGCGCGCCGGCACGCGATATTCAAGGCGCGCGCGGCCAAGGCCATCGGATTCCATGTTGGTCAGGTCGGCGCGGCGCGTGCCCAGCGCTTCCATCACCGCGCCCTGGTGTGTTTCCTCGACGTCGACCGACAGCGATTCGTAGGGCTCGCAGGTGACGCCGTCGATTTCGCGCATCACGACCCGCGGACGCGATACTGCCAGTTCGAAGCCCTCGCGGCGCATGTTCTCGATGAGAATGGTGAGATGCAGTTCGCCGCGGCCGAACACCAGAAACGAATCCGTATCGCCGGTATTCTCGACACGCATCGCCATGTTGGTGAGCAGTTCTTTGGTCAGACGATCGCGCAGGTTGCGCGATGTGACGTACTTGCCTTCGCGACCGGCGAGCGGCGACGTGTTGACCTGGAAATACATCGACAACGTGGGCTCGTCGACCATGATCGGCGGCAATGCCTCGGGATATTCGACCGCGGCCAGCGTGGTGCCGATCGACATGTCGTCGATGCCGGTGACCAGCACGATGTCGCCGGCCATGGCCATTTCGACCGGGGTACGTTCGAGGCCGTGGAAGCCGAGCACCGTGCCGATGCGCGCCTTGGGCGCGATCTGGCCGGGGGCCAGCGGGCCGTTGAGAATGGCGACTTCCTGGCCGGGCTTCAACTTGCCGCGGCGGATGCGGCCGATGCCCAGGCGGCCGAGATAGCTCGAATAGTCGAGCGCGCTGACCTGGAACTGCAGCGGGCCGTCGACGTCGGCTTGCGGCGCGGGGACGGACGCGATCACCGTCTCGAACAGCGCCTTCATGTTGCCTTCGCCGTCGGGCACGCCGGTCTTGGCGACCTTGACGTCCATCGTCGCCCAGCCATTCAACGCCGATGCGTAGACCACGGGGAAGTCGAGCTGGTCGTCGTTGGCGCCGAGCTTGTCGAAGAGATCGAAGGTAGCGTTGACCACCCACTCCGGACGGGCGCCGGGACGATCGACCTTGTTCACGACGACGATGGGCCGCAGGCCCTGCTGCAGCGCCTTCATCGTGACAAAGCGCGTCTGCGGCATCGGGCCTTCGACGGCATCGACCAGCAGCAGCACGCTGTCGACCATGCCCAACACGCGCTCCACCTCGCCGCCGAAGTCGGCGTGGCCGGGGGTGTCGACGATGTTGATGTGATATTCGTTGTAGTCGATCGAGCAGTTTTTGGCGAGGATGGTGATGCCGCGCTCGCGTTCGATGTCGTTGCTGTCCATCACCCGCTCGGCGATGTGCTGGTGCTTGGCGAAGGTGCCTGCCTGCACCAGCAGCTTGTCGACCAGCGTGGTCTTGCCGTGGTCGACGTGGGCGATGATGGCGATATTCCGCAGATGGGTGCGCACATCCTTGGCAGTGGCTGAAACTTGCGGCGTGGTCATGTGGGGTCCGGGGGTCGCGTGGGCGGCGACGTGTGGGCTGTGGAACCATCGCCGGACAGCGACCCATTGGCCCCGACCGACGCAGATCCCGCTTCACCGACGCACCGCAGCAAAAAAGCCATCGATTGTAGCCCGTTTTGGCCGTGCCACGCCACAAATATTTTGATAAATCCGCAACTTAGGCTATAATGCGACCTCGGGCGGCCGTTCCGGTCACCGCCCACCCTGCGCGGGGTTCAACGCTTCAGCAAACGCTGTCCGCCCCACTCCGCCGCAACCCCATCGCAACGTCGATCAACGCTGCCTGGACCGGAAACCGCGCTCACGCGAGGTTGGCCGCGCCAGGAGTCTTTCAATGAGCACCACGAGCTTTGCAGAGCTCGGCTTGAGCCCGGAAATCCTCCGGGCCGTGACCGAGAGCGGCTATACAACCCCAACCCCGATTCAGGCGCAGGCCATTCCCGTCATTCTGGCGGGCCGCGATGTCATGGGCGGTGCGCAAACCGGCACCGGCAAGACCGCCGGCTTCGGCCTCCCCATCCTCCAGCGCCTGCAGCCCCACGCCAGCAACAGTCCGTCGCCGGCGCGGCACCCGGTGCGCGCGCTCATCCTGGCCCCCACCCGCGAGCTGGCCATCCAGGTCGAGGAACAGATCAAGACCTACGCCAGGTACACCGGACTACGCTCCACCTGCGTGTTCGGCGGCGTGGACATCAAGGCCCAGCTGGCCATCGTCCGCGCCGGCGTCGAGATCCTCGTCGCCACGCCGGGCCGCCTGCTCGACCACATCGAACACAAGAGCGTGAACCTGGGCCAGGTCGAGATCTTCGTGCTCGACGAAGCCGACCGCATGCTCGACATGGGCTTCATCCCGGACATCAAGCGGATCATGGCGCTGCTGCCGGTCACGGCCAAGCGGCAGAACCTGCTCTTTTCGGCCACGTTCTCCAACGAGATCAAGAAGCTTGCCGACCAGCTGCTGAACGAACCGCAACTGATCGAAGTGGCCCGCCGCAACACGGCGGCCGACACGGTCACGCAGGGCGTGTACCGCTGCCCGCAGGATGCCAAGCGCGCGCTGCTCGTGCAGATCGTCACGTCGCGCAACCTGATGCAGGTGCTGTGCTTCGTGCGCACCAAGCATGGCGCATCGCGCCTTGCCCGGCAGCTCGAGAAAGACGGCCTCACCACGTCGGCCATCCACGGCGACAAGACGCAGATTGCCCGGATGGAGGCGCTCGACGCCTTCAAGGAAGGCAAGCTGCAGGTTCGGGTGGCCACCGACGTCGCGGCACGCGGCCTTGACATCGATGACCTGCCGCTGGTCGTCAACTACGAGCTGCCCCACGTGCCGGAAGACTACATCCACCGCATTGGCCGTACCGGCCGCGCAGGTGCCGAAGGCGCTGCCATTTC
>JBKJSU010000117.1:0-8707 GCA_046594415.1 Casimicrobiaceae bacterium
GCTGATGCTGGGCATGCGCGGCGAGACCCTGATCGTCAACGGCGTTTTCGCCCCCCTTGCCAAGGTTCCGCGCGGGATGGTGCGCCTGCGCGTCCTCAATGGCGCCAACGCGCGCAACTTCGACCTGCGTTTTGCCGATGACCGGACATTTCACGTCATCGCGTCGGACGGCGGGTATCTCGCCGCGCCGGTGGCGATGAAGGCATTGCCCGTCGCGCCCGGCGAGCGTTTCGAGATCCTGGTGGACTTTTCCGATGGCCGGTCGGTGGTGCTCGAAACCGCGCCGGACGACCGGACGATGCAGGGAATGGGCGGCGGGATGATGCGGGGCATGGGCGGCGGGATGATGCGAGGCATGAGCGGCGGGATGATGCGGGGCATGGGCGGCGTGGCGGACAGCAGCGCGGGAAGCTTGATGCAATTCGAGGTCGATCCGTCGAAGCCGGCTTCAGGCTATGCCATTCCCAAGGTGCTCGTGGCGCTTGCCACACCCGATCCAGGCAGCGCCACCCGCCTGCGCCGGATCTCGCTCGACATGAGTCCGATGATGATGGGCGGCGGCATGGGAATGGGCGGCCCCATGGGGCAGCCGTTCGGGATCAACGGGCGGCCGTACGCGATGCAGCGGATCGATTTCGAGCCGGCGTTGGGTTCGACCGAGATCTGGGAGATCACGCCCAACATGATGGCGCACCCGTTCCATGTTCATGGCGTCACGTTCCGGGTGCTGTCGATCGGCGGCAAGGCACCGGCGCCGCATCTGGCCGGCGGCAAGGACACGGTCCTGCTCGACCAGCCGGGTCAGGTGCTGCTGACGTTCACACAGGCGGCCACGCGCGAATTTCCGTTCATGTTCCATTGCCACATCCTGGAACATGAGGACGGCGGCATGATGGGACAATACGCGACGGTGTGACACGCGCGACGTTGGGCGGCTTCCGGATGATGCGGTCGCTGTGCGTCCGGCGCCTTTGGCCCACAGCGGCGGGCGTCGCGAAGTCGCGCAATCCCTGAGCGGCCACGTTGCCGCATCGACCTCTCCAGCACCACGTCTGAGCGCCTGCCGGGTGACTGAGCCGCGCCAATCAAGCGGTTGCGTCAGCCAGGACCCTACTTGAATGCCTCGGCGCGCTGCAGCAGTTCCGGAAGCCCGGGCTCGTCGGGATTCCACGGCTTGCCCGGATGGATGATCGCCACCTGACAGACTTCGGCCGCCTCGACCATTTGGCGAAATGTCCCGGCGCGGACATCGACGATATAGGCCTGCTTGTTGTCGTTGTACTTGAATACCTTGTCGTTGATGGTCTGGCACTCGTTACAGCTCGGGCAACGCGCGGTATCGATCCACGCTTCGTCCGGATTGCGTTCCGGCGCTGCGGGTTGCGCTGCCGCGGGGGGTGCTTCCGTCGCCGTCACCGCACCCGTAGCATTGGCAACGGCCGTTGCCGCGCCGTTACCACCTGCCGCGGCGGTAGTCGAGGCGCGGAGTTCTTCCTGTTCCTTCGCCCTGGCCTGCTCCCACTGCGCCTTTTCGCGCGCGAGCAGGATCTCCGCGTGCGAATTGTGGACGCCACCCTGTTCCTGCAGGCGGTGCCAGAACGTGCGGCAGCGCGCCGCAGTCTGCATCAGCCGGGCATCGACGATGACCCGCTGCAGCTTGTCCTCACCGTCGACGGCGAGCACGAACGGCATCACTTCACCGACGCTCTTCGGATCGCGGGCGAGCCATGCGTCGGCTGGGATCATCGCTGAGTTCCAGTGCTCGCGAGGCACGCGGGCGAAGTGCGCGGCATAGCGCGGGTCGCACAGGACGAAGTCGGCGACCGTGAACGGGGTTTCCTCGATCACGCGCTGCTGGTTTTCATCCGCATATTCGAAGGGCTCGACCGGCCAGTCGGCCGCCGGCTGCGGGTTGTCCTCCAGCGAAAAGCGCGCTGCCAGGTTGTCGCCGGCGTAGGGATCGTAGGTGAAGGCAGGAAATGCGCGAGACTCCATCGCTGCCGCCGCGGTGAGATAGAGCGGGAGTTCGCCGGTCGCGCCGGCCCCCGCATAGACGCTGACGAGGCCCGCTCCCCGGTGGGCAAAAACCTGGGCGAGGCGCTCGCGCAGTGCGTAGAGATTCGAGCTTGCGGTCTGCACGACGAATACACCGCCCAATCCGGTCGCGGTGTTGGCGAGGCGCGAGCTGCGCACGCCGAAGGCAAAGTGGCCGGTTCCGATGGCGGCTTCCTCCAGCAGGTCGGACGTCTCCACCAGCACCTTCACCGGCAGGCCGGCGGACAGGAGGTCCATCAACCCGGCGTTTTCAGGCGCGTCGTTGCGGTCCAGAGGAATGCACACGAGATAATCCGGGAACATTGCGATGTCGTCGGCCGACAGCGCGGTGTCGTCGAAATTATCGAAGAACGGATCGTGCTGAATCTCGGCGTAGGCACCATCGATCTCGAGTTCCGCGATGGAGAGCGCCTTCACCACTGCCGCGAGACGGGGCAGGCGTTCACGATAGGCCACCGCCGCCGCTGTACAGTTGTCGAAGCGGAAGTTGAAGGTGGGCGGAGATTCGGGAAGTTCCGTGAGACGCGGATCGGGAAAGAACGGCTGCGCCTGCAGGATCGCCAGCGCGCCTTCGATGCGACGACGGCGAAACGCTGGCAGTTCGTCCATCGGCGCATTGCGGGCAAGGAGCCGGGACATCATCGCGAAGTCGAACACCTCGCGGTGCGTGCCACCTAACGACGCCCGCAGCGCGTCGGGCTGCTGTCCTGCCGCCGAGTGGATGAACGCCGCCCGCAGAATGCCGGAAAGCTTGACCACGAGGCGCTCGGCGATGGCGCGAAACGCCTTGCCCTTGCGCTGCTGGGCAGCCTGCCACGCGTGGGCAAGCACATGCGCCGGCATACCCCGGTCGCAGTCGATCAGTGCGCCGTCGAGCTGGACCTTGTCGGCGATGTGCGTGAGCACGCTGGTTGCCGATGGATCGCCGGGAACGGCAACCAGCGGGGCCGCCTGACTCCACAGCTCCGACATCCTGCCGCTGCCCCCGCCCGCCAGCAGTGTCCGCACTTCACGCTCGAGCCGCAGCACGTGCTTGCGCAGCCGCTCCCCGTCCATCCCGCGCGGCGCGATCTCGTGCAGCATCTCGTCGACGATCGACGAGAACGAGCGAATCGTGCCCGCCTCCGGACCGCGATCGACCAGCACCAGCGGAAAGTCGTAGCGCAGGCGCGGGAGATCGCGGTAGTACGCGAGGAGCGCCGGCCGCAAGCCGAGGCCGTCGATCGCGTCGATACCCTCGCCCTGCCGCCTTCCCGTCGAGAAGAACAGCTGCTGCTCCTGATAGCGGGAGGCTTTGTCCATGGTTCATGCCACCTGGCGCGCTGGCGCGTCTTCATCCGGCCATACGGTCACCTTGTCGAACTCCGTTTCGAGCCCGGCGCGGATCTGCTCGTCGGTCCGCATCGTGCTGACGGCGTGCAGGTCGTCGTAGCAGGGCACGGCGGGATTGTGATAAAGGATGCCGACCGGAATCGGGTCCTCCGACGAGGCGATCTCGCGCGCCCGGTGGAGATTCGAAGGATCATGCTCGATCTGGTTCTTGTAGGTTCGCGACAGCTCCGGCGAAATCGTGAGGCCGTTGGGGTGTGAGAGCAGCAGCGTGCGCCCGGGATCGTGCAGCCACGGTGCGAACATCTTGGGCAGAAACTCCGGGCAGCGCTGGATGATGCGCACGAACGAAAAGCCGCGATGGTGGTACGCCTTCTGGATGATGTCGAACAACAATTCGGGAACCCAGTCGACCGCTTGCGCGACAAACGAGGCATTGGTCACGCCAAGCGTGACCGTCAGCGGATTCATCGGCTCCAGCGTCACACCGCGCGGTGTCGTGTTGCTCTTCAACCCTCGTGGCGACGTCGGCGACGCCTGCTTCTTGGTCAGCCCGTACACGTGGTTGTCGTGCAGGATCACCGTAAGATTGGTGTTGTAGCGGATCGCGTGGATCCAGTGCGCGGCGCCGATGCTGCAGCAGTCGCCGTCCCCGGTGTTGACGAACACCGCAAGGTCGGGACGCGCCATCTTGACGCCTTGCGCGATGGGGAACGCGCGGCCGTGGATGCCGTGAAACCCGTAGGTCTTCATGTAATGCGGGAAGCGCGACGAGCAGCCGATGCCGGACACGAAGACGGTACGCTCCGGCGCCAGGTTTTCGTCGCGGCAGAGCCGCTGCACGGCAGCCAGGATCGCATTGTCGCCGCAACCGCTGCACCACCGTGGCACGCCGCCCTGGTAATCCTCGAGGTTGTGATGGGCTTGGTGCAGCTTGATCAGGCACTGGGTGACGGGCATGTTCATGGCGGTTCTCCGGCTACGCCAGTGGCGACGCGAGTTTGGTCCGCGCGAAGCGCACGATTTCGGAAGGCTTGATCGGCTGGCCGCGGGTCTGCGTCCAGCAATCGATGTCGACCAGGAAACGCGAGCGCAACATCATCGCCAGCGCCGCATAGCGCCGGTTGTCCTCGTCGATCAGTTCGTCCTCGAGGCTGTCGGACCAGTTGGACTCGATCGTGATCACCTGCTTGAAGCGCTTCAAGATCTCGCGAATGCCCGAGGGCATCGGCTGGATGAAGGTGAGGTGCAGCGACGACACCTTGAGGCCATCGTCGCGCATCCGCTCGACCGCCTCCTCGATCGCGCCCTTGGTGCTGCCCCAGCCGATGACCAGCAGGTCGCCTTGCGCGTCCCCGAACACCGGCGGGGTCCGCAACGTCTTCTGCAGCGCGGCGATCTTTAGGCTGCGATTGCGCAAGCCCTCTTCGTTGATCTCGGGGTCATAGGCAACCTTGCTCCCGCGGTCGTGGGCGAGGCCGGTCAAGGTATGCATTCCATTGGGCTGGCCCGGCACGAAGCGCTGCGCGATGCCCGTGACCGAATCCCAGTCGTAGGGCTTGACGCCATCGGGAACGGGCGTCTGGTCGAGCGGCGGGGCGAGCCAGTCGGTGTCGAATTGTGGCCGTGGGAACGGTTGCTGCGCGGTCGCGAGACTGGCGTCCGACAGCACGACGACGACCGTATTGAACGTTTCCGCGATCTTGCGCGCCGTGATCATCGAATAGAAGCAGTCCTCGATCCCCGATACCGCCAGCACGACCTTCGGCGCATCGCCGTGGCTGCCGTAGATCGAAGTGAGCAGGTCGCCCTGCTCGACTTTCGTGGGCTGACCGGTGGACGGCCCACCACGCTGGACGTTGATGACGACCAGCGGAATCTCGGCCATGATCGCGAGACCGATGCCTTCCTGTTTGAGGGAGTAGCCCGGTCCCGACGTGACCGTCACCGCGCATTTGCCGGCGTAGGAAGCGCCGATGGCAAACGCGCAAGCCGCGATCTCGTCCTCCGCTTGGTGGACGATGCCGCCGACCCGCTCGAACACGTCGGACAGGTAATGCGAAACCGAGGTCGCCGGCGTGATCGGATACATCGCGCAGATATCCATGCCCGAGGCCAGTACGCCCAGCGCCAGCGCGGTGTTGCCGTTGACGACGATCTGCGCCTCGGTCGAGCGCACCGCGGGGATCCGGTACTTGAAGTCGAGGTTGCGCTCGGCCCAGGCATAGCCCGCATCGAGCAGTCCCTGATTGACCTGAATGACCTTCGCATCCTTTTTCCCGAACGTGCGCGCGACCTGATCGCGGCCAAGCTTTGGATCGAGGCTGTACAAATTGCACAACATCCCCAGCACGAACATGTTCTTGCCTTTGCGCGCGTCGGCCACGAGCTTGTGGCACTCGTGCTCGAGCGGCACCTCGTAGACGCGGAAGCCGGCCTCCTTCAACATGGCAACCGTCTCGAGATAGAAAGCGACGATCGTCGGATCGCCGTGCTCGCGCCATATGCTTTCGAGCAGGATCTGCGCGCCGGGCTTCAATTCGCCGGCCCGAACGCGACCGATCAGCACCTGCTCGTTGAACGCGACGACGAGATCGGTCTCGTCACCACCGTTGGTCACGCGTTTGGTGCCCATGCGAATACGAATGCCCGACGCGCCCGCCACGCTGCGCGCCGGCGGCTGGATTTCAGCGGGAATGATCTCGGTCGTCCAGATGCCGTTGCCGGCTCGCGCGGCGATGGCACCGAGCGATTGTCCGCAGCGCTGCGCGCCCTCTCCCGAGTCGCTGATGATCTCGACGATATGCTCGGTCAACGATTCCGCGTCGCGCAACCGGTTGGGCACGTCCGATACGCGGACGGCGCCCGGGGCCCGGGTTGCAGCTTCGGTCATGGTCGTTCCAGAGTCATGCTTGCGCTCCATCAATCACAGGTGCACCCGCGCGTAGCCGTGCTGGTCCGTGGAAAGGCCGAACCGCCTTCCCACGTGCGGAGCTTCGGCGGCGTACACGACTTCGGTGTCGCGCAGGCCCAGCCACGCCTTCATCCCACGCGCGGCGCGACGTCCGGCGCCCATCGCCTCGATGACGGTGGCCGCACCGGTGACGATATCCCCACCCGCATAGACACCGGCGATGGACGTCGCGAGGTTTGCGTCGGTTGCGATGTAGCCGCGCTTGTCGAGCTTGAGCTTCGACGTCTGCCCGAGGATCGGGTTGGCATTGGTGCCGATCGCGTAGACGACGCTGTCGCATTCGAATTCGAACTCGCTGTCCGGCACCGGCACCGGGCGCCGGCGGCCCGAGGCATCGGACTCGCCCAGTTCCATCTTCTGGCAGCGCATGCCGCGCACGCGCTTCTGTTCGTCGCCCAGCACCTCGACCGGGCTGGTCAGCCAGTGGAATTCGACACCTTCCTCGCCGGCGTGGTGAATCTCCTCAGCGCGCGCCGGTGCCTCGGCCTTGCCCCGGCGGTAGACGCAGTACACCTTCTCGGCACCCAGGCGCAGCGATACGCGCAGCGCGTCCATGGCAGTGTTGCCCGCGCCGATCACGGCGACGCGCTTACCTGGCTGCATGGGGGTGTCGAAATTCGGAAAGTCACGCGCCCGCATCAGGTTGCAGCGCGTGAGAAGTTCGTTGGCCGACAGTACGCCGTTCAGCGACTCCCCAGGAATCCCCATGAAGCTCGGGTAACCCGCGCCCGTGCCGAGGAACACCGCGTGAAAGCCCATCTCGGTGAGCATCTGCTCGATTGTGAACAGCCGGCCGACCAGCGTATTGCACTCGAAGCGAACACCAAGCTGCCTCAGCTTGTCGATCTCGGCGTTGATCACCGCGTTGGGCAGGCGAAAGTCGGGAATGCCGTACTTCAGCACGCCACCGGGCTCGTGAAAGGCCTCGTAGACCACGACCTCGCAGCCCGCCTTGGCCATGTCGGCCGCGCAGGCCATGCCCGCCGGTCCCGAGCCGACGATGCCGACCCGGAACCCGCTCGCTTCGATGTAGGGCCGATTCACCCAACCCTCGCGGATGGCCATATCGCCGACAAAGCGCTCGAGCCGGCCGATGGCGACAGGCTCCAGCGTGTCCCCGACCGTGCACACCCCCTCGCATTGATTTTCCTGCGGGCACACCCGGCCACACACGGCGGGCAACAGGTTGGTGTCGGTGATGACGTCATAGGCGCCGTGGTAATGCTTGTCCGCGATCTTCTGGATGAAGGCCGGGATGTCGATGCCGACCGGACAGCCGCGAACGCAGGGTTCGTCGGCGCACATCAGGCAGCGGTCGGCCTCGCGCAATGCATTGTCCAGCGTGTAGCCGCAGGCAACTTCATCGAAGTTACGCGCCCGCACCAACGGGTCCTGCTCGGGCATCGGCGTTCGCTCCTGCGGTATCGAGCGAATGGTTTTCTTCTTGGCCATGGATAGACTCGCGGAATTGACGGGTGCCGTGCGAACTGGTGGCAGGCGCGGTCAGTACAGCTCGCCGGAACCGGCGGTTGCACCACCCATCCGGCAGCTTTCTTCCCACTTCTTCAGCGCTTCCTGCTCCGCGGGGCGATACCGGGTTAGGCGCGACATCAGGTCATCGAAGTCGACCGTGTGCGCGTCGAAGTCGGGACCATCGACGCACGCGAATTTTATCCCGTCGCCGATCTTGACGCGGCAGCCGCCACACATGCCAGTGCCGTCGACCATCACCGGATTGAGGCTGACGAGCGTCTTGATGCGGCGCGGACGGGTAACGTCCGCGCAGGCCTTCATCATGATCGGCGGACCGATCGCGATCGCCTCGTCGATGTCCGCATGCGCGGCCAGCGCCTGCTCCATGCCCTTGGTCACAAGCCCCTTGATGCCTGCCGAACCGTCGTCGGTGCAGACGACCAGTTCGTCACAAACAGCGCGGAACCTGTTTTCCCAGAACATCACGCCCTTGTTGCGGAAGCCGACCACGCCGATCACGTAGGCGCCGTTGCGGGCGTAGGCGCGGGCCTGCGGATACACCGGAGCCACGCCGAGTCCGCCGCCGACGCAGAGAACTTTGTTCGGGCTGCCGACATGGCTGGGAATGCCCATCGGACCAACGACTGCAAACAGCTTGGTCCCGACCTGGCAGTTTTGCTGCATTTCGCGCGTCGTCTTGCCGACCGCCTGGATCACGAGCGTGATAGTGCCGTGCTCCGGGTCGAAATCCGCAAGCGTGAGGGGTATGCGTTCCCCATGCTCATGCTCCATCACGATGACGAACTGGCCAGCCCTGGCGGCCTTCGCCATCATCGGATGGCGAATCTCCAGCATGTAGGTGACGTCGGAATAGTC
>JBKJSU010000151.1:0-4363 GCA_046594415.1 Casimicrobiaceae bacterium
CGCTGACGGGCCGGTCATCATCGCCCTGCCGCAGGCAGTGGATGCGGCCGGCAACAATCACGCGCAGCGGATGCTCCTGCGCGACGTGGCCAACCTGCGTAACTATTTCGGACGGTACGCGCCCGAACTGCTCGTCACCGACTACGGACGCGAAATCTGGGCGCTGTTCGGAGCCGGAAAACTGGTGCCCGACACGCCGCTGACCGGCTGCTTCGAGCGCATCGAGAAGGCCGTGGACCTCGATGGCGTGATGCAGGAAATCGAGGACGCGCGGTTCGAGGACGCCGCCCGCCGGCTGCGCATGCAGGACGCCCCCTAGACCCGCGCCGGCGTCCGGCGCGCGTCGACTTCGACAATTTCAACGTTGGACGGCGGATTTCTGTTTCTTGTCGGTTTGTATACTACATTTTGGTAGATACCAGGAACGTTCGCGCCTGTGTCACCCCCGAAAGCGTTACTTTGGCCATGCCGACGGCATAGTCGACCGGGTGCATTTTTCCTCAAATAATCATAAATATGAGGAATCAACCTCAACTTCGTAATTAACAATAAAACCCATACAAATCACGCCAAACGGCAGTGGTTCGTTGGAAGAGGGGTCGCCGGTGGCCGGGCTTCAGCTTGGAAGCTGCATCAGGGTTAATCCCCAACTTATTGATCTGTTGGGTCCGCTGCATTGCGAAACCGGTTGTTTCCGGCGTATCTCTGCGCTACAGTCGATTTGTACCTTACAGCGCCGCCTAGTCCCGTAGTCGGCGTTGCACCTTCGAGCCAAGGCATTTGCACGTCAACCAAAGGGCACAACCATGAACGCGTTCGTTTCCTCCGCATTGCTCTCCCAGCGCAGTTCCAGCGATGTCGTCGAGCACCTCGACGGCACCGCCGATTTCGCCATTTCGTCGCAGCTGTCGTTTCGCTACGAACGTGAGCGCGCGCTGCTGACGACGCTGTGGGACCCGCGCGGCGTGCCGTGCTTCAACCCCGAATTGCTGCACGACCTCGAGCGTGGCAGCCAGGCGATCGAGGGCTATTTCAGCGGTGCGCAAAGCCGGCATCCGCTGCGCCACATCATCGTTCGCTCGGCCGTGCAGAACGTGTTCTGCGCGGGTGGCGACCTCGGCTATTTTCTGCGGCTCATCACCACGCAGGATCGCGCGCGGCTCACCGAATACGCGCGTGCGGCGGTCAACGTGACCTATCGCAATTACACCGCCCACGACCTGTCGGGCGTGACGACCATCGCGCTGCTCGAAGGTGACGCGCTGGGCGGCGGTTTCGAATCGGCGCTGTCGTGCGACATCGTGATCGCGGAAAAGCACGTCAAGGCGGGCTTTCCCGAGGTGCTCTTCAACATGTTCCCCGGCATGGGTGGGCTGTCCTTCCTCGCCCGCCGCGTGGGACGCCAGACCGCCAACCAGCTGTCGCGCACCGGGCGCCTGTACTCGGCGCAGGAGCTGTTCGAGATGGGCGTCATCGACCAGGTGGTCGACACCGGCGAAGCTGCCGACGCTGCGGCGCGTCTCATCCGCACGCGCGGCGAGCAGTACGGTGCGCATTCGGCGATGAACTCGGTCGACCGGATGCTGAACCCGGTCACGCTGAGCGAACTCACCGACATCGTGCGCCTGTGGGTCGATTGCGCAATGCAGATGACGCCGCGCAGCATCGAGTGGATGCGCCGCCTGCACCAGCAACAGCTCGCCGCGTTCGGTCGTCCGCTGGAAGTCGCGTCCTACGACGACCGGGTCGCTGCGTAAACCGCCCCATCACGCAGGCAAGCAAACGGAGCACGAGGTCCGGATAAAATTGCGCATGTCGATCAAACGAAAATGGAGTGGGAATGCGGCGACGGGTTGCAGTGACCGGCATGGGAGTCGTGTGTCCGCTCGGCGGCGAGATGGAAGCCGTCTGGGCGAGCGCCATGGTCGGCCATTCGGCGATAACGCCGCGGACCTTCACCAATGCCGCCACGGGCTCGACGCTCACGGTGCCGGCGGCAAGCATCCCGGACGCGGTGCTGCGATCGGTGCCGAAGTCCGACCTTGCCTGGTCCGACCGCTTCGGCCGGCTCGCGCTGCTGGCCGCCGCCGATGCGATCACCGATGCGGGGCTGCAGTTCGAGCGCGAGGAGCGCAGCCGGATCGGCGTCAGCTCGGGCACTTGCATGGGCGGGATCACCGAGACGGAAGTCGGCTTCAACGCCATCTATCTGCGGCATCGCCCCAAGGTCCATCCGTTCACGGTTCTGCGCACGATGTATAACGCGCCCACCGCGCTCGTCGCGGCGGCGCATCGACTCACCGGACCGGCGCTTGCCTACAGCACCACGTGCTCGTCGTCGTCGGTGGCCATCGGCGAGGCTGCGCGCCAGATTCGCCACGGTTACGCCGACGTGATGATCGCGGGCGGCGCCGAATCGCTCCTCACCTACTCCGCCATCAACTGCTGGTACTCGGCGCAGTTGCTGGCGCCGCTGCACGAGGATCCCGCGCAAAGCTGCCGCCCCTTCGATGCCACGCGCAACGGCACCGTCCTGGGCGAAGGCGCGGCCTACGTCGTGCTGGAGGACTGGGATCATGCGGTGGCGCGGGGCGCGCGCATTCACGCTGAGCTCGCGGGCTATGGTTGCAGTGCCGACATCGGCCACCTCACGCAGCCCTCGGTCGACGGCCAGGCGAGCTCGATGCGGTTGGCGCTGGCCGACGCCGGCATCGACGCCCAGGCGGTCGGCTATGTCAACGCGCATGGCACGGCAACCCGGCTCAACGACGAGGTGGAGACCAAGGCGATCAAGCAGGTGTTCGGCCACCACGCGCTGCAACTCGCGGTCAGTTCGACCAAATCCATGGTTGGTCACATGGTCGGCGCCGCGGGCGCCATGGGTCTCCTGATGTGCGTCAAGGCCGTGACCGCCGCGCAGGTGCCGCCTACCGCCAACCTGAGACACGCCGACCCCGAATGCGACCTCGACTACGTCCCCGATGCCGGCCGCAGCGCCCCTGGATTGCGTGTCGCGATCGGCAACGCGTTCGGGTTCGGCGGCACGGCGGCAAGCCTCGTGGTGGTGAAGTGCCCGTGAGCGCGAAAGCCGTCCGGACCTAGCATGGAGAACACGATCTACTGGTCGCAGCAACGCAAGGCGGTACGGGCCTTGCTGCGCCCGTTTGCCCGGCCGAGCTTTGCGCGCGCGCTGCCACTGCTGGCGCTCGATCTCGCGCTCTACATCGGCGCGATGGTCGCCATCGTCGTGCTCCCCGGCGCGGGCTGGAAGCTGCCGGCCTCGATCGTCGCCGGCATCGCCATCGCCCGGTTGTTCGTGCTGGGGCATGACGCCTGCCATCAGGCACTGACGCCGTCGCGCCGTGCCAACGCCTGGATCGGGCGGCTCGTGTTCCTGCCGTCGCTGACCTGCTACAGCCTGTGGGGTGCCGGCCACAATCTCGCCCACCATGGCTTCACGGGACTGCGCGGCCAGGACATGGCCTGGGTGCCCCTGTCGCCCGAGGCCTACCTCGCGCGGTCCCGCGGCGCGCGCTGGCTCTATCGCGCGTATCGCTCGTGGTGGGGCGCCGGGCTCTACTACGGTCACGACATCTGGTGGCGGCAGCAATTCTTTCCGCGCGGCAAGGTCCGGCGCATCTTCACGCTGGACTCGTGGCTGGTGACGGTGTTTCTGGCGGCACAGGTGGCGTTGCTGGCGTGGATTGCGCATGCGAGCGGGCAATCGCCGTGGCTGCTGGTCGGCCTCGGTGTCGCGTTACCGTACGCGCTCTGGCTGTGGATGGCGGGCTTCGTGTTCTACCTTCACCACACCGACGAGACCGCGCACTGGTTCGACGACGAGGTGGAGTGGCGCGCCGCGCAGCCGAATCTCGATGGCACGCACGGCACGCACCTGCCGCTGCGCATGGACCTGGCGCTCCACGGCGCGCTCGAACACACGGCGCACCACGTCAATCCCGCAATCCCGTGCTACCGGCTCGCCGCCGCCCAGCGCGCACTCGAGGCCGCGTATCCGGCGGCCGTGCCGATGCGATCGGTCAGTTGGCGTCGCTACGTCGCCATCACCCGCGCGTGCCAGCTTTATGACTGCCGCGAGCGCCGTTGGGTCACGTTCGCCGAACTCGAGTCGGTACCCGTTGCCGCCGGCTCGCGATAGACTCGCGGTTTCCAACAACTGTAGATGACCATGAACCGCAACGATGAAATCCTCTCGGTGGTGCGCCAGTTCGTCGAGGATCTCGGGCAGGACCCGTCCAAGATCGTCCCCAGCGCGCGCTTGAGCGAACTGGGCATCGACTCGCTCCACGCGGTCGACCTCGTCTTTCGCTTCGAGGAGCATTTCGAGATCGACGTCCCGATG
>JBKJSU010000168.1:0-3086 GCA_046594415.1 Casimicrobiaceae bacterium
TTCGCCCAGATGGCACTGCTGGATCATCGTGCCCATTGCGCCGTCGAGCACCAGGATGCGTTGGCGCAACAGGCGGGTCAGCAGGGCGGTTTGATCGGGGCGCATGGCGGTCTTCGGACATGGGGGCGAGAGTGCTCGCAAGGTCTTGAATATTAGCATTTCTTGGGTCTGCCAGCATGCGTCCGCGGCATATGGTCACAACCGCCGCCCATAAGCGAAACCGGCCCTGCCCATGCTACGCTTTGCGGATGAAACACTTGAAACCCAGGGAAGCGCAGGCGCTTCTCAACAGCAATCCGCAAGCGGTGTTCGTCGACTGCCGCAGCGAGATGGAGTTCTTCTTCGTCGGCCACCCGGTGGGCACGCAGCACGTGGCGTGGAACGACGGCCCCGACTGGGACGTCAACCCGCACTTCGTCGGCCAGGTGAAGAAGGTGGCGAGCATGAACCGGCCGATCATACTGATTTGCCGCAGCGGCCATCGTTCGCTCGATGCGGGACTTGCGCTGGAGAAGGCCGGCTTCACCGACGTCTACAACGTGCTGGACGGCTTCGAAGGGCCGCTCGACGAGAAGCATCACCGCGGCATGCTGTCGGGATGGCGCATGGAAGGCCTGCCGTGGGAGCAGCTCTAGTGGCCTGCCGCTGCCCCGCCTGACGTTGCATGCAGGCCTTCGGTCCCCTCGCGACGCTCTTTCTCGACGCAGACAAACCGCAGGCGCCGGAAGCGCAGCTCGCCTGGTTTGCCGACGCACTGCCCGTGGCTGCGGGCACGCTGCTGGCGCCGATGTGTGGCGCCGGATTGTTGCTGGTGCCGCTGGTGGCGGCGGGGCGCAGCGTTCATGGCGTCGACATCTCGCCCTCCCGCATCGCCGCCTGCGAGGCGCGTCTCGCCGCCGCCAGCGTGACGACGCCGCTCTTCCGGCAGGACGTCACGCAGCTCAACCTGCCGTTTCGCTATGCTGCCGCGTTCGTTCCTGGCGGCGCCTTGCAGCTCGTCACCGATGCGGCGGCCGTCGCCAGCACGCTGTCGCGGCTGCGTGCGCACCTGGTCGATCCGGGGGTGCTGCTGCTCGAGTGCTATGTGCCCGCGGAGTCGCGCCAGCGCCTCGGTGCGCCGCTGGTGGAAGTGCGCACGGTGAAACTGGCCGACGGCACGCAGATCGCATTGCGGTCGGAGTCCACGTGCTGGGCGGATGCGCGGTTGCTGCGCACCGACAACCGCTACGCCCACCGGCGCGGTGCGCAACGCCTGGTTGAGGAGCACGAAGCGCTTACCGTCACTTGGTACCCGCCCGACGAGATCGCGGACATCGTTCGCACCGCGGGCTTTCGCGACGTCGAAATCAAGCCCTCCGCCTTGTCGCGCGAGACCGGCGAGACGTTCATGGTCAGCGCGCGGATCTAGCGCGCTACCAGCTGCCCGAGCTGCCCCCGCCGCCGGAACTGCCGCCGCCGCCCGAGAAGCCGCCGCTCGACGACGAGCTGCCGGACGAGCCACCCGACGAGCTGCTGGTCGACATCACGAAGCCGCCTATCGAGGTCGTTCCCTTCTTCTTCAGCTCCTGCTTCGCCTTGGCGTACCACGCCGTGTTCATCAGCATCAGCTTGATCAGCGGAAAGCCGACTACGTAGATCGCCAGCACGATCAGCGCGCCCTTCACGCCGAGGATGATGATCGGGAACATCGCCCAGAACGGAATCAGGAAGAAATAGAGGAACCATCCCACCCCGGGTGTCATCAGGCCGATGAACGTGAAGAGGCCGATGATGCCGAAGACGAAGGCGCCGAGAAGAATGCGCATCGGCCACGGCGGCAGGTCCGGTTCGTTGACGTTCATGAAGCCGGATGCCGCCTTGCTGCCGGACGAGGCAGCGTCCGCAGGCTCGGCGCCGCCTTCGAGGCGGGCGATGATCGCCGACACGCCAGCGTCGATGCCGCCGTCGTAGTCGTTGGACTTGAAACGCGGCGTCATGTCGTTGCGGATGATGCGACTGCTGATCGCGTCGGTGAGCGTGCCTTCGAGGCCATAGCCGACTTCGATGCGCATCTTGCGATCCTTCGGCGCCACGATCACCAGCACGCCGTTGTCCTTGCCTTTCTGGCCGAGTTTCCAGTCGGCGAACACGCGTGTGGCGTACTGCTCGATGCTTTCGTCGCCGATCGTGGGCACCGTCAGCACCACCACCTGATTCGTCGTCTTCTGCTCGTGCGCCTTCAATTTTTCGGCGAGCTTCTCGCGCGCCGGGGCGGACAGGATCTCGGCGTGATCGACCACGCGTCCGGACAGGAACGGGACGTCGGTGACGGCGCTTGCCAGCGACGAGACCGCCAGCGCGAGGATCGCGATGAACGCACGCGCAGTCATGGGTCAGGCGTCTCGATGGCGCGATCGGCAAAGCGATTCGCGGGCGTGGCCGGGACGAAGCCCTTGGCCGCGAAGAGTTCGCGCAATGCGGCGAGCCCCGCGAGCATCGCCGCGCCCGGCGCACCGGCGCGCAACGCGAGGATCATCCGCGCGATGACGGCGTCCCACTCGGCCACCGCCACCTTGCCATGCAGGCCGGTGTCGGCGCGGATCACCACGCGCTGCTCGAGCAGGCTGACCAGGATCAGCACGGCATTGCGCGCAGGAGTGGCGAAGAGCTCGCGCTGCAGGAACTGCACATCGGCGAACTGCGCCACTTCGAGTTCGGCACGTGACTTGCGCAGGAAGAAGCGCGCAAAAGCGGGGACGAAAACCGCGCCCAGCGCCCACAGCGCCCCAATGCCGAGCATGGCCACCGCGGGCCATAGCGCGCTGCCGCCCGACGTCCACGGGGGGCGCAGCAGATCGTGCACGGCCACGATCAGTCCAGTCAGCGCCGCGCCCAGCGCAAACGCCTTCCACACCGTTTCGGGGTAGACGTCAGACTTGCCGACGACGATCGTTACGGCCTCGACGCCGAAGGCGGATTCGAGTTCGCCCACCCGCGTAGCGATGGCGGCCTGGTCGGCCGCGTTGATCATCTGCGCCGGCGGCGTTTCAGGAGGTGCGCTCACACGTGCCGATCCGGACTTCGCTGCCGGGGTATTGGCCCTGCAA
>JBKJSU010000136.1:0-4574 GCA_046594415.1 Casimicrobiaceae bacterium
CCTGGTAAAAGCCGCCGTGCTCGGCCTGCGCGAGCCAGTCGGTGGCAAAGACGATGCGTTCCTGCGCGACGCCGGTGGCGGCGTGAGCGCCGAGGACCAACGAGGTGAGGGCGATGACGATGGAGCGGCGCATCCGAAGTACCCTTTCGCGAAGTGGGGCGGAGGTGCGGGCCGGGGGCGAGCATGCACGCCCGATGCATGCGCAAGGATAGCGCATGCGTTTACACGCGGCCATTCGACGACCTGGCGCGCCGCTCCCGCGCACCAGGCGCGCCTTGGTGTCATCGCTGTGGCTCCGCCCGGGCGCGGCGTAAGGTTCAGCCGAGTGCCGTCCGTGTCGTCGCCGCAATCTTGTCCAGCCACATGGACGCCGCAGGAACCGCGCCGGTCCACCGCAGGAAACCGTGGATCATGCCGGCGCAGTCGATCAGCGTGGCCGGCGTGCCGGCGGCGCGCAGGCGTTGCGCATACGTGATGCCATCGTCGCGCAGCACGTCGCATGCCGCCACCGCAACCACCGCAGGGGCCAGGCCCGCGAGGTCGGCGCCGGCCAAAGGCGAGAGATCGGGCGCTGCCGGCGGCGTGCCTGCGCGATAGACATCCCAGTACCACCGCATCTGCGCTGCCGTCAGGTTGTAGCCGGTGGCGAACGCGGTGCAGGACGGAAGCGAACTTGCGGCATCGAGCGCGGGATACAGCAACAGCTGCGCCCGTGGCTGCGGCAAATGCTGCGCACGCAGGCGCAGCGTCAGCGCGGCGGCGAGATTGGCACCCGAACTGTCGCCACCGATGGCGATACGCGTGGCGTCGGCGCCCAGCACCGCCGCGTGATGCTGCGCCCATGCCCAGACCGCTTCCACATCGTCCAGCGCGGCCGGAAACACGTGCTCGGGCGCGCACCGGTAGTCGACGGCAATCACGCAGGCCGCGACGCGATTGGCCAGCAGCCGGCATAGCTTGTCGTGCGAATCGAGCGACCCGGTCACCCAGCCACCGCCGTGCGCATACACCAGGATCGGCATTGGCGCCGTCGCGGCGGGACGATAGATGCGCACGCGGATCGCCGCTCCGGGTCCGGGCACGATGTCGTCATGGCAGGACGCCATCGGCTCGGGTTCGCCGCCGAGCAGTTTCGGCGTCGCCTCGCTGGCCGCTCGCAGCGCCGCGACGTCGGGCGGCCCGACGTTCGGCGCTACCTGGAAAACGGTGTCGAGCAGGCGGCGAATATCAGGATCAAGCATCGGCAAGGACGCAGGGCGCAAAGGCCTGATGGTAGCCGACCTGCGGCCCGCCACAATCTCGCCGACGTTGTCGCCCCCAATGGCGGATCGGCGGCACCCCGATGCTGAAAAGACCCGGGACGCGCGCCACCCGATCGAGTTCATCGACCAGCTTGTCGTGCGCCATGAAAGGCTCGCCGCGGTTGCGTACCGGGTTGATCGCTACTTCAATCCGAGCAACCGATCGAAAGCGATCGCGCCGCCGCCGCGTCCGCTCAGGTAGACCAGCAACACGGCCCACGAAAGATGCGTCGGCCACGCGTCGGGGTAGACCAGCAACTGGATCACCGCCGTCATCCCCAAGAGCGCCAGCGCCGAGAGGCGCGTGAACAGTCCAAGCACCAGCAGCAGCGGAAACAGGTGCTCGGCGTAGGCCGCCAGATGCGCCGCGACTTCCGGCGGAATCAGCGGCAAGCGGTACTCGTCCCGGAACAACGCGTATGCGCTGTCCGTCACCGTCAGCCAACCCTCCACCTTCGTGCGGCCCGACAGCAAAAAGATGGCGGCGATGCCAACCCGCGCACCGAGCGATAGCAGCGAATCGCCAACGGCGAGGGTCAAGGCGTCGGCGCAACGGTTCCAGGCACCGCGAAGTCCGCGGGTGGCGAGCGTTGGCGGCAGATTGGGGTTGGCAGCAGTCAACGGGCGGGCTCCACGGGCGACACATGGCGGAGGGCAAGATGCGAATACGCACCCGCCCCGAGAGTGCTGGCCATCACCAGCGCAAGGTCGGCCTGTGGATCGACCGCGAGCGCGGCCATTGCGGCTTCGGTCAACGTGACCCCACGGGCGCATGCATCGAGAAAGGCGCAGCCTGCCGCGGCCAGTTGCAACCATTCGACCCTGCCGTGGGGTCGCGTGATCAGTACGCCTTCCGCGTGCCACTCGAGCTCGACCTCCACCGCCGCCAAGTCGTCGCCTTCCGTCGCGGGCTTTCGGTTGCGCGACCATATCGTCGTGATTGGTTGCTCGGCGAACCACGCCCAGCGCGCGGCCGGGTGCGGCCTCAGTACGGCATGGCCGAGCTGCGCAGGGGTGAGGCAGGCCACGGCCTCAGCGCCAACCGGTACGGCGTCGGCAGCGACGTGCGCCTCCGTCCAGAAGCGGTCGACGCGGGCTACGTCGGGCAGATAGGGCAGCGCACCGGCAGGTTCAAAAGCCGCGAGGAAGTCCGCGAAGTCGCTGCCGTAGTCGAGCAGCGAAGGGTGCGCGGGAAGCTGACCCTTGACGTACAGGGCCGCCGCCGCGCGAAACCATGCGTCACCGACCAGGCGCGACACCGCAGGATAGTTGGCCTGCAGCGCGTCGATGCAGCCCTTCATCACGGTATTGCGATAGACAGCAAATCCGGGTTGCGCGACCAGTTGCACGAGCAGTGGCGAAGCGTTCGGGGTGCCGTCCGGCGCGAGCAGCGCTTCGGCAAATGCGTCCTGGTATGCCCGCAGTCCGGCCGTGCCACCTGGCGCAATGCTCATCATGCCTCCTGCCATGCCGTGGACGCGAGGACGGCTTGCGCCTGTTCGCGCTCAGCCAGCAGCGCGCTGAATGCGGGGATGTTGTCGTCGCGCTCGATCAGCGTCGGGCGCGGGCCGATCCGCTCGATCAGCCGTTCGTACAGGCGCCACACCGCGGGCGCAATGGGCGCATCGTGCGAATCGATCAGCAGTGCCTCGCCCAACGCGGGATCAGTCGAATGCCCGGCAAGATGAATCTCGTCGATGTGCTCACCGGGAAACGCGTCGATGTACGCTTCGGCGTCGAAACCCAGGTTGCGCGCGCTGACGAAGACATTGTTGACATCGAGCAGAAGGCCGCAGCCGCTGCGCCGCGCAAGCTCGGTCAGGAACGTGAGTTCATCGTGTTCGTGGCCGTCCATTTGCAGATAGTGCGACGGATTCTCGATGGCAACGCGCCGGCGCAGTGCATGCTGCATGCGGCTGACGTTTTCGACCAGGCGATCAAGCGCTTCGGCAGTGCGCGGAAAAGGCAACAGGTCCGGGTGATACTCGCCGCGCCAAGCCGACCACGCCAGGTGCTCCGACACCAACGCCGGCTCGAAGCGTTCAACCAGAGCGGCAAGACGTTGCAGGTGCAGGTCATTGGGCGCTGCAGCCGCCGCAAGCGACAGGCCGACGCCGTGCATCGAAATGGGATGCCGCGCCCGGATCGCCGCCAGCCAGGCCAGCCGCGGCCCGCCACCCACCATGTAGTTTTCCGGGTGAACTTCGAGCCACAGGCCGTCCGCGGGTGCGGCCGCAGCCTCGTCGTAGTGCTGCGGCTTCAAGCCCACCCCCACGGATCGGACCTCGATCACGGCTTGCGTCCTGCGGTGGGCGTGCGGTCAGGCCTTGATCGGCGCGAGCGAACCCGCGCCCTTGGGCGTCTTCATCGTGCTGCAGGTACCCTTGGCGACCTGCTTCCACGCATTGCCCTGATAGTCGGTCTTCGACGTGCCGGCGCAAGTGGTACCGGGGCCGGCGGCGCAGTCGTTCTTGCCGGCAAGAGCGACGCCGTAGCACTTTTCCATCTCGCCGGCGCCCATCTTGTCCGGGGTCTTCATTTTGTCATCGGCGGCCATGGCGGCACCGGAGGCAAGGGCGGAAAGGGCGAGTGCGGCGACGGCGAAGGCATTGCGATTCATGGTGAAGGCTCCGTTGAAGGTTTGGGAACGGCCGTGCCGGCCGACCGGGCCCAAGGCACGGTCTGTGTGCTTATTCGGTCCAGAGGGTCGAAATCTTACAGGCATTGCGCAGCACCCATGCAGCGCTGGTGGTCCGGACCTCTCAGGTGCCGCTGGCGAACCCGCGGGCCCGCGCACCGGGACGCCAGTATGGGCCGATGCCGATCCGGCCTTGTTGTATTGTGTCGAGCGGCGACGGCCGAGAACCCGGCGCCGCGATTTCGCGCACCACAACCCGCCCTGGCGCCCTCATGCACATCGAAAATTTCAACGACCTGCTGCTCGCAGCACGGGCACAGCCGCAACCGCAGCGCCTGCTGTTCGTGTTTGTCGGCGCCGAATTGCCCGAAGGCAGCAGCGCCGAGCAGCGAGCGGGGTATGAAGCAGGTGCCGGCGGGGCGTTGGCACCGCTGATGTGCGTGGACAAGGTGCCCGAGGACTTGACCACCTTTGCGGCGCTTGTCGAGGAGTCGCGCGCGGCCGGTCCCGAGTGGGCTCTTGTGTTCGTGGCAGCCCTGGCGGGCACGGGTGGCCGCGCCCCGACCAGCAAGGATGCCGAGGTGCCGCTGGAGCAGATGGTCGATGCCATCAAGGCGGGAACGCACGGTGCCTAC
>JBKJSU010000344.1:0-3006 GCA_046594415.1 Casimicrobiaceae bacterium
CACGTCTTCAGGCATCGACAGGTTCGCGTCGCTCAACGCGCGCATCGCCGCCAGCGTCAGGAAGTTGGTGGCCGTGAAGATCGCGCTCGGGCGGTCCTTCTTCAGCAGCATGTCGAGCAGAACCGGTTGCGCCTGCTCTTCGCTCATGCCGCAGACAACGACACGCGCTTCGTTTGCCAGGCCGGCTTCCTGCATGGCCTTCAAAAAACCATCGACACGTTCGCGGCCGTTGACGAGGTCGAGTGTGTTGATCGCGAACGCGATGCGCCGGTGCCCCAGCGCCAGCAGATGCCTGGTGCCCATATGGGCGGCGTGCAGGCTGTCGGTCGTCACGGTGTGCGCCGGGAAGGTGTCGTCGACGCGGTCGGCCATCACCACCGGCACGTTGCACATTTTCAGCTCGCCGAGCGCGTGGTCGTAGCCCTGGCAAGGAATCAGGATCATGCCGGCCACCTGACGCGATTGAACGAAGCGGATGCGTTCCAGTTCGATCTTCGGGTCTTCATCGGCATGCGCGAGCACGAGCGAGTAGCCGTCGGCGGCGGCGCGCATGTCCAGCGCGTGCACCAGTTCGATGAAGAACGAATTGCGCAGGTCGGGAATGACCAGACCGATGGATGTAGAGCGGTTTCGCCGAAGGTCGGCTGCGATGCCGTTGCGCCGATAGCCCAAGCGCACGGCGGCGGCCTGCACGCTCTCGCTGCGCCGCAGCGATACGCCCCCCTGGCCGCCGAGCACCTTCGATGCCGTGCCGACGGACACGCCCGCCTCGGCGGCAACCTCGCGGAGCGTGGCGCCGCGCGGGGCAGTGACGGGCTCACTTTTGGCGGATGGCATGGGTGTCGGTGAATCAATAGTGGAACGTTTCAACTATTGTGCGATCCACAGGTCGATCAGGACAAGGGGTCTGTCGTTGTGGTTTCCCCTGAGTGCGCAAGCACCCGCCCGGGAAAGGTGTGGGTCCGCGAACGGTGGCAGCCACTTGTTGCCGGCTTCACGTCGAGATCCTGCTTGGCGTTCTCGCCTGGCTCTTGCTTCTGGTGCTGAGCTTGACCTTGCCCTTTCGCAGGTGCCTTACCCCTCGTTTTGGGAACCGCTATCGTGGCTGGCGGCATTCCAGTGGCGGACTGGCGGTCACCTTCACCTTGTTCGCCCTCTGGCACCTTCATCGCGGCCGGGCGCCAAGACCATGCGCGGGGCTTCGCTCCCTCGACATACGGTGATCTACTGCGGCCGCTCGTCGTCAGACTGTCCGAACAGCGTCATCTTGAAATGAAGCCCTCTGCGTTGCGCGCCGAGCGTAAAGCGATCGAGCACCACTGTCTGCCGCACGCCGATGGCTCGGAGCCTGTATCAGTCGGCGTGCAAGTCGCGCGGGATCGCCTGGCCGATCGAGAGATCCGCGAACCAGGCCCGGAACCCGGCGCGCTCGGGCGAACATGCCATGATCCCCACTGCAGCTGGGTCGGCGGGAAACGGCGCGAGGCGCGCCAGCCGCCACGGTGCGCCATCCAGCGCGAACTGCACCCGCACCGTGTCGTCATGGCGGGTGAGGCGCACCGCGACCTCGGTGTCACGGCCGGCCTCGGGCAGCGGGATCACCGACCAGTCCGACCGCGCGGCGGTGACCACGACGCTGAAATGCAGGATCCCGTCGGCAAACTCGATGCCTGTCTTGATCCAGGTTTCGGCATCGCGGCGCAGCATCAGCCCAGCCTGATCGTAGAGCGTCTCGTATTCCCCGCGAAACCGCACGCTGGCCGAAAAGTCGCCGGTCACCGGCGCGAGCCAGGCATGGCCGCTGTCGCGCACGAAGCCGTAGAAGGTGTGGCGCCAGAAATCGGTGGCGGCGCCGGTCTCGACCTCCAGCGCAGTCGCGTCGCCGCTGCAGCGCGGCGGCGGGTTCAGCCAGGAAAAGGCCTGCGGCATGATACGTTCCCTCTGCTTCGGGTTTCCGGGAGATGCTTGCAACGGATGCCGGCCCGCCCAAGGACGTTCGGCGGGGATGCCGCGGCCAAACGGCCTTGGAAGGGAGCGGACGGCCGGTTGGCTGGTTGCTTACTGTTTTCCCGTGCTGCCAGGCACGGGGCCCTGTTTCTGCCTCAGCCGGTGCTGAGGCCGCCACATCATTTGATCCCCGACCAAGGACACTTGAAGAAGGTGGGCATGACCTTGCAGGCATCCACGACAGCCAAGTCAGGTTTCCCCACACTCCCAGCCTACACCAATGGGCGAGGTACCGGTGTTCAGGCGCCAGTTCTCTTTGAGTCGACCTGGGACCCTTGGGACACCTAAGGCAGGGACAGAGATCGAAGGAACGAAGCGGAACTCGCCGGCAATCGAGCGCGTCACCATTCGGTACCTTGTGGCATGCAGGATGACCAGCTGCTTTCCGGCCCATTGCCCACTGGACTGCGGGGGCGCTATGGGTCGGCAGCGCCGCTTCGATCCGTTGAGGAACTGACTTTCCGACAGCCTTCGATGGCTGTGGACGCCGCGAGTTCCTGAGCGACCGCTAACGAGATTTCGTCACCGCGTGAGGACGTCGAGCTAGGTCTGCTGTCACTTTGGGACCGGTCATTGGCGCCGCCATTTTCTCGGATCTCGAACGGCCGGAAGTGGCCATTATGAGAACACCTCGGTTATGACAAGACCGTGGAAGTCGAGTGCCCGAAACACCTCGTAGGCGGGTACTCCTTGCCGCTCAGGCACTTCTCATGATCCTGGCTTGGCGCGGAGCGCGGTGCGGCGCACCTCAAGCAGGGTGGGCCCCACGACGCAAACGCCCGCCACGTCGCTTCCCTCTGAAGTCGAGCTATGGACCGTTGGGCACTCCGCGCCGAGGTCGCCAAGGTCACGCCCACTTGCCCACTGCGGTCCCGGAAACTTATGGCAAGTGACGGCTGCCACCGCACCGAAGATCGCAAGGGTTTGCGGGGCTTCCCGGTCAGTGCCTCCGCTGAACTTGTCATAACCGCATTCTTCTCATAATGGCCGTTATGCAAG
>JBKJSU010000145.1:0-4044 GCA_046594415.1 Casimicrobiaceae bacterium
CAACCAAGTATGGCGTCAACGTGATCAAGGTCGATCGCAAGCCGTTTCAGGATGCCATGGCCAAGGAACTGCAGGGCGCCAACCTGCCGTGGACGCCCGCGCTGTACGACAAGGTGCAGGCCATCAAGTAAGCCCATGGCCCTGTATCCCGGCGCCGACGGCGAGCGGCGCATTAACGCCGCAGTGCTGACTCGCACCGCAGGCGCAATTTTCGAACACGTGGGGATGCGCCGCGAGGATGCCGATCTTCTCGCGGCCACTTTGGTGGAGTCCGACCTGCGCGGCATCCATTCGCACGGCGTGCTGCGCATTCCGGACTACGTGGGAAAGATGACCACCGGGGGTGTAGACGCGCGCGGCACGCCGCACATCGTGTGCGAACGCGGCGCCGTCCTCGTGGTGGACGGTGGCAACAGCATGGGGCAGATCGGCGGAACCTTTGCCATGCGCCACGCGATTCTGCGAGCGCGAACCACGGGCGTTGCCGCAGCCGCGCTGCGGGGCAGCAACCATTGCGGCGCGATGGATCACTTCGCCCGCATGGCGTTGGCGGAGAACATGATTGGCATCGCCACCACCAATGCGCTGCCCACGATGGCACCGTGGGGCGGTGCGGACAAGATCGTCGGCATCAACCCGCTCGGCGTCGCGATTCCTTCGCAGCACGAAGTTCCCATCGTTCTCGACATCGCGTTTGGCGCGACGGCGCACGGCAAGATGCGCATCTATCAGCAAAAGGGCCATGCGATTCCCGAAGGCTGGGCCTTCGACGCCGACGGTGTACCCACCACCGACGTGACCCGGGCGCTGGTGGGACTGATTCGGCCCATTGGCGATTTCAAGGGCGTGGGCCTGGCGCTGGTCACCGGCATTTTGTCCAGCGTGCTGTCGGGTGCCGCGTATGGCGAGGAGTACGGCAACATGGTCGATGGCGCCGTCGCCGGCACCGATGGCCAGTTCTTCCTGGCGCTCGACGTCGCGGCTTTCGAAGACGTGGTCACGTTCAAGACACGCATCGACGGCATCGTGCGCAGTATTCATGGCGGTCGCCGTGCGCCCGGCGTGGATCGACTGTATGTGCCGGGTGAAATGGAGGCGGAGTTCACCGCCGCCCGCCATCGCGATGGCATTCCACTCAACGACCGCACGCTGGCCGATATCGCAGTTGTGGCCCGCGCCCGCGGCGTTGCCGTTCCGCTCGACTGGTAGTCAAGCTGCATCGCTCCGGCCAAACCCATTTGTCGCCATTGTGCGTGCGCCTGCTGCAGAGCTTCGTGCGCCGCAGTCGGCTCGACGATGATGTCGCGCACACCGTGGCGCAGTGGGCACACGGCGGCGGGTTTTCGGTCGACGCCGCGGTCCGCATCGAAGCCGCCGACCGGCCAAGGCGGGAGCGCCTGTAGCGCTACTGCGCCCGTCCGTTGTTCGCGCTGGAACGGTTGCAGCAACGCGATGCCGCGCGGTCGATCCCGAAAGCTGCCTCAACACCGCGTGGGCGGAGGACCGGCGGCGCTCGGTGTGCTATCGAACAGACCAGATGAAGCCTGTCGCGCAAGCTTCGCGTCTAAAAACCCCAGACTTGCCGGCTGCGCAGCTGCCTCGCGGCCAACGGGAACGATCCCACCAAGACTGCATCCCATGCTTTTCGACAGATTCTCCGCACGCTCGCTGCAACTCGCCAATCGCATGGTGATGGCGCCGATGACACGCAACCGGGCAACGCCGGCGCACACGCCGGATGCGCTGATGGCCACGTACTATGGACAGCGAGCGCCCGCGGGGCTGATCATCACCGAGGGCACTTCGCCCAGCCCCAATGGCTTGGGCTACCCGCGCATCCCCGGGCTGTATGACGGGGCCCAGGTGGACTCCTGGAAGGCCGTGACGGCCGCGGTCCACGCCCCCGGCGGCAAGATCTTCGTGCAGCTGATGCATTGCGGCCGGGTGGGGCATGTAGCCAACCTGCCGGCGGGCGCGGAGGTGCTGGGGCCGGGCACGGTGGTGTGCCCGGGCGAGATGTACACCGACACGCTCGGGATGCAGCCGCACAGCGCGCCGCACGCGATGACCGAGGCCGACATCGCCCACGCCGTCCAGGAGCACGCGACGTCTGCGAAGCTCGCGTTGGAGGCGTGCTTCGATGGGGTCGAATTGCACGACGCCAACGGCTACCTGATCGAGCAGTTCCTCAACCCGCTCGTCAACCTGCGCACCGACGGCCATGGCGGCAGTATCGAAGGGCACAACTGCTTGGCGCTGGAGATCGCGCGCGCCACGGTTGCCGCGATCGGCCACGACAAGGTCGGCATGCGGCTGTCGCTCTATGGCGTGTTCAACGGCACAGGCGAGTTTCCCGAGGTGCGGGCGCAGTACCTGGCGCTGGCCAAGTCGCTGTCCCAACTGAGCCTGCTCTACATCCACTTGGTGGATCACTCGTCCATGGGCGCGCCGCCGGTGCCCGCCGATTTCAAGCTCGAGTTGCGTGCCGCCTTCGACGCCCTGTTCATCCTGTCCGGCGGGTTCGACCACGCGAGCGCCGAGCAGGCCCTGCTCGACCAGCGCGGCGACCTGATCGCCTTCGGCCGCCCGTTCCTGGCCAACCCCGACTTCGTGGCGCGGACGCGCAAGGACGCCCCGCTCAACGTCCCGGACATGGCGAGCTTCTACACGCCCGGCGCCAAGGGCTACACCGACTATCCCGCCCTGGCGGCCTGATCCACCAACATCAAGCACCCCCAAAGGAAGACATCCCATGACCTACCAAAGCATCAACCCCAACACCGGCAAGCTGCTCAAGAGCTTCGAGCACCTGACCGCGGCGCAGCTCGAAAAGTCGCTGGCCGCCGCCGACGACTGCTTCCAGACCTGGCGGCACAAGAGCTATGCCGAGCGCGCGGTCATCGTCAACAAGGCGGCCGCACTGATGCGCGCCCACGTCGATGACTTCGCCAGGCTCGCCACGCAGGACATGGGCAAGCGCATCGATGAGGCGCGCGGCGAGGTGAAGTTCAGCGCCGACATCCTGGCCTACTACGCCCAGCACGCCGGGTCCTTCCTCGCGCCGACAAAGCTCCACCCCAAGGCTGGCGAGGCGCACATGGAAAGTTCACCCATCGGCGTGCTGTTCTGCGTCGAACCCTGGAACTTCCCGTACTACCAGCTGGCCCGCGTGGCCGGCCCGCAGTTGATGGCTGGCAACGTGCTCGTGGTCAAGCATGCCGCTTGCGTGCCGCAATGTGCCATCGCCTTCGAGAAGTTGCTGCTTGATGCCGGTGCACCCGTTGGTACCTACACCAACTTGCTCATCTCCTACGAACAGTCCGACCGCGTGATCGACGACCCGCGCATCAAGGGCGTGGCGCTGACCGGCAGCCTCGCGGCCGGGCGTAAAGTCGCCGCCCGGGCCGGCCAGAACCTGAAGAAGTCCACGATGGAACTCGGCGGCAGCGACGCCTTCATCGTGCTTGACGATGCCGACCTGGACAATACCGTCCCCTGGGCGGTCTGGGGCCGCATGTACAACGCCGGCCAGACCTGCTGCGCCGCCAAGCGCTTCATCGTGCTGGAGGCCGTAGCCGACCAGTTCCTGGCCAAGTTCAGGACCGCGCTGGAAGCCTTGAAGCCGGGCGACCCGATGGACGAAAAAACCACGCTGGGCCCGCTGTCCACCGAAGCCGCGCTGGTGCAACTGCTGGCGCAGTTGGATGCCGCCGTGAAGGGCGGCGCCAAGCTGCTGCTGGGTGGCAAGCGCATCGACCGGCCGGGCTGGTTCATGCAGACGACGATCCTCACCGACATCAAGCCCGACAATCCGGCCTTCCGCGACGAATTTTTCGGTCCCGTGGTCTCGTTCTTCCGCGTCAAGGACGAGGCGGAGGCCATTGCCCTGGCCAACGATTCCGACTTCGGCCTGGGCGGCTCGGTATGGACCAAGGACGAGGCCCGTGGCAAGCGGGTCGCGAGCCTGGTCGACACCGGGATGATGTTCGTCAACAACATCGACGGGGCCGATGCCGAACTGCCCTTTGGCGGCACCAAGGGCTC
>JBKJSU010000411.1:0-2586 GCA_046594415.1 Casimicrobiaceae bacterium
CCGACAACCCGTGGGTGACGATGAGGGCAGGTGCGGGCGGCCGTGCAAAGCCTTGCGCCAGGTGCAGGTAGGCGTCGCGTTCGCGCAGCAGCGAAGTGGGGTCATCGGCAGGCACGAGCTGGCCCGCGCGCAGCTGCGCAATCTTGGCGCGCACCAGCGCGCGATACACGAGATAGAAGCGCAGCACCGGCACCCCGGCGTAGTCGCCCGTTTGTTCGAGCCAGGCATTGAGAAAGCGGAACGCCAGGTCGGCGCGGCCGCGCTCCCGCAGGTCCATCACCGTGAATGCGATTTCGCTCATCACGTCGATCCAGCGCATTGCATCGTTGAACTCGATGCAGTCGAAGATCACGACTGCGTCGGCGATGATCGCGATATTGCCGAGATGCAGGTCGCCGTGGCACTCGCGGACGAAGCCCGCGGCGCGCCGCGCGCTGAACATTGCGGCAAGGGCAGTGTGCTCATGCCGCGTCCACGCCTCGAGACCGTCGATGAGGTCCCGCTCGGCGGCCGTGGTCATGAACGGTCGCAGGTGCTCGATGTTTGCAAGCGCGACGCTCGCTACCGTCTCAGCCGCGCCACACCCGGCGGGCGGCGCCGCACCCGCAATCGCCTCGTGGAACGCGGCCACCTTGCGGGCCAGCGCATCGATGTGGCGTGGCTCGAACTCGCCGCGCGCGAGCATCCTGCTCGCCAGGTCGTGCTGGGCGAACTCGCGCATCTTGATGGCGTAGTCCAGCGGCGGTCCGCTGCCGTCCAGCACCGGCGCCTCGGGCGTTCCGGTGATCGTGACCACGCCAAGGTAGAGGTCGGGCGCCAGGCGACGATTGAGGCGAAATTCCTCCGCGCAGAACCGGCGCCGGGCGGCGAGCGTGGAGAAGTCGAGGAAGCCGAGGGCGACGGGCTTCTTGAGCTTGTAGGCGAATTTGCCGGTAAGCAGCACGCTGGAAATGTGCGTTTCAAGCAACGCGACGCCAGCGCAGTCCAGCCCGTGGAGCGCCGGACTGGCGAGCGCCGCAACGAGGCGGTCGTGGTCGTCGTTGCCGAGCGTCATGGTGCCGGCCGCTGCGGCGGGTTGCGGCGAATGTTCCGGATCATGCCGTTGGTCATCAGCGGGTTTGCACCGTGCAGCCCGCCGTCGCGTACCCGTGGGCGCGATCATGCTAGCCGCAAAGGCCGCGGCGCCGGTTGACGGGGGTCAACATGGGCGAGGCCGAGGCGGCGGCGCGCGCCTTTTCGAATTGACCTGCATCAAGGGTCTTGGCGTCGTCATGCCGTAAAGTTACACCTTGGGCGTTGCATGTCGCGGGCGAGTGCGACGTGCCGGAGTCGGGCGGTCGGACTTAACTGCAACCTAGGAGCATTGGCTGTGCAAAACGAAGATCGCGGCACTTCCCGACCGGGCTTCCTGTCCCGCCTATGGCACACGCTGTCCACGCCGAGCGCGCGGTGGTCGGTGCTGGCCCTGGTGGTGCTCGGTCTCGTGGTGGGCGCGGGCGCAACGATCGGAACGCAGGTGATGGTGGCCGCGACCGGCACCGACGAGTTCTGCGGTGGCGCGTGCCACTCGATGCAATGGGTGGCCAAGGAGCACAAGGTGAGCGCGCACGGAGTCAATCGCCTCGGGGTGGTGGCTGGGTGCCTTGACTGTCACATCCCGCACCAATATCCCCAAGTGCTGTTCTACAAGGCCAAGGCCGGGATCAAGGACGCGATCGGCGAGGCGCGCGGCGTCATCTCGACCGAGGAAACATTCAAGAAAGAGCGACTGCGCATGGCCAAGGTGGTCTGGACCGAATTCAAGGACACCAATTCCGCCAACTGCCGGACTTGCCACAAATTCACGCCCGAAGTCGTCGCCAAGCAAAAGCCCTTCGTCCAGCCGATGCACAAGCAGTTCCTGGATGGTTCGGCCACCTGCATCGATTGCCACAAGGGCGTGGGTCACGAAGCGCCCGACGAGTAACGCTGCGTCACTGCCTGACCGGATGCTTGGCCAGCTTGCGCTGCAGGGTGCGCCGGTGCATTGACAGTGCACGGGCGGCCCCGGAGATGTTGTCGTTGTGGGCGCGCAGTACCCGGGACAACTGCTCCCACTCCATCCGCTTGAGCGACATCGGGCGGACATTGGGCGGCACGGCGGGATTGCCGGCTTCATGATGGAACGCGGCCACGATCTCATCGCCCGTCGCCGGCTTGCAGAGGTAGTACACCGCACCGAGCTTGATTGCCTCGATCGCGGTCGCAATGCTGCCGTAGCTGGTGAGGACGACGATGCGGGCGTCGGGGTGGCGCTTGTGCAGCGACGCGACGAGCTTCAACCCCGACTCGCCTGCGATCTTCAGTTCGAGCAGCACGAAGTCCGGCGGATTGCGATCGGCCTGCGCCAACGCGGCGCTGATCGTGGCGGCGCTCGTGATGAAGAAGCGGCGATTGGCCAGCGCCCGCGCGATGTCGTCGCAGTACGCGTCGTCGTCATCGACGACCAGGACATTGCATCGACGCTTTTCGTTCATCACCGGACCCTGCCGCCTGTTCGCTCGCGCCTGCGGCCAAATGCCGCAGTTCCGGTTGAATCATGACGGA
>JBKJSU010000103.1:0-3744 GCA_046594415.1 Casimicrobiaceae bacterium
TTGCGCCCAGGAGGCGATCACCAGCGTTCCCTGGTCGCCGGTTTCCAGCGCCAGCCGCCGCACTTCGGCGGAACGGCGCGTGCCCTCGGCTGGATCGCCAAAGCCCAGCGCGGCCGCACCGCTGTAGGCCAGTGCTTCGGCCAGCCGGCCTGCCACGTTGGTGGGATGCACATCCTGCAGATACTTCAGCGCACCGGACGGATCGCTCATCTTCACCTGTGCCAGCGCACGTTTGGCGCGCAGTTCGTGCGCCTGCTCCGGCGGCGCCAATTCGGCGGCCGCGTCGTAGGCGGCCATGGTGCCGGCGCGCCCGAGTGCGTCCATGGATTCCGCCTTCAGCGCCAGCGCCTGCGGCAGCTGCGGCCGGTGCGCCAGCAGCGGATCGGCATGGCGAAGCACATCCTCGTAGGCCCCGAGGCGGAAAGCCTCGCTAGCAGCAGCGAGCGAGAACGGGATGGCCCGGTCGACGTCACCGGCGGCCAGCCAATGCTGCCCCACCAGCCCGGGCGCGGCCGGCGCCTGTTCCAGCCGCTGCGCAACGATGCGATGCAATTCCTGGCGCCGGTGCGGCGCGA
Organism: Casimicrobiaceae bacterium; assembly: GCA_046594415.1. Classification (GTDB taxonomy): domain Bacteria; phylum Pseudomonadota; class Gammaproteobacteria; order Burkholderiales; family Casimicrobiaceae; genus VBCG01. The sequence goes on from JBKJSU010000103.1 coordinate 576, forward strand.
TGCCATCCAACAGCGCCTGGCGCAGCAAGGCATGGCGAAAGCGATAGCGGCGGTCCTCAACCCTCAGTACGTCGGCGGTCAGCCAGCGGTCGAGCCGGGCGGCTGCATCCGTCCCAAGGTCGGCGGCCAGCGCCATCGCGGTGACCACCTCGAACTCTTCGCCGGCCAGCGCCAGGCAGCGCAGCGACTGCATGCCACCTTCGTCCTCATCGCCCAGGCGAGCGGCGATGACCGAGGCGACGCTGCGCGGCAACTGCGCACCAGCGGCGCCAGCCAGCTGCCCTGCGGCGCGTGCGAGTTCAACGACCGCAAAGGGGAGGCCTTCGGCCAGCCTCGCCAGTGATGCCACCGCCTCGGGCTGCAGCGGCGCAGGAGACGACCGAGCCGCAAGCAGGGCCGCCTCTGGCGCAGCCAACGGCCCCAGTTCCATCACTTCCAATGCTCCGGCGCGCAGCATGCGTGCGACATGCCGGTCCAGGACGGCCGGCAGTGCCGGCCGGCACGCCAGCAGCACGAAAAGCGGCGCCCCGCTGCCCGCGAGCTGCGCCAACACCTCGGCGCTGCCGTCGTCGGCTGCATGAGCGTCATCGACGATGAGCAAGACCGGCTTGCCGCCGGCGCCGCCCAGCAGCAGTCGCCGCACGGCCCCGACCACCTGATGCCGGCCAATCGGCAGCGCCATCGCCTGGGGCGGCCCTGCCGCCGGGGTCATGGCAGAGAGCACCGCCAGCGCATGCGGGCCCATGGCCTCCCGCACATCCGGGCCCGCTTCCTGCAGCAAGGGTTGGACAAGGTCAGTCGTCAGGCCATACGGACGAGTCCAGTCACAAGCCTGCACTGCCCTCACCTGCCATCCCGCGTCACGGGCTTCGCGCGACAGCCGGCGGCAGAACGCTGTCTTGCCCATGCCGGCCGGCGCGCGCAGGAGCGCGGCGCCCGGACCACCGGCTGCCGCATTGCGCAGCAGCACCAGCATCCGCACCAGCTCCAGCGCGCGGCCGACAAAGACCGGAGCATCCCCGTGCAGGCCCTCGATGCACTCGCGGTACAGCGCCTCGATTTGCGGGCCGGGCTGCACGCCCAGCGCTTGCAGGTGGTCGCGCAGATGGCCGTACCAGCGCAGAGTTCCGGAGCGCCGACCCGCGGCAAGTTCGCTGCGCATGAGCGAAAGGTGCGCGGCCTCGTCGTGCGGTTCCTCGCGCACCAGTTGTTCCAGTTGCCCGCCGCCGCGCAGCAGCCGCAGGTACTTGTCTCGCAGCCGCTGGCGGGCGGACTCGGTCCAGGGCTCGTAGCGGGCGGTGGGCAGAAGCTCACCGCCATAGTGACCGGCCGCTTCCCGGCAGCGTTCGGGATCGTTCGCGGCCAGGGCGGCGTCTGCCGCCTGTTCGAAACTCGTGACGTCGCAGTCGACATGGTGGTCCGGCAGCAGGAAGACGCGGCCGCCGCGCAGGACGACCCCATTCGGGACGCCGGCAAACTGCCGCGCGTGGTGGGCGGCCTTGCGAAGGTTGGCGCTCCCGGCCCTCGGGCTGAGGTGCGGCCACAAGGCCTCGACCACCTGCTCGTGCAGCAGGCAACGCTGCGGTTGCAAACTCAGCAACTGGAGCAATTCGGCGCCACGGCGGCTGAGCTGCGGTCTCTCGGCCGGCAAGGCGCTGTCATCCTGCGCTGCCGCCGATTCCAGGGCGAAGCGGAACTGCCCCAGTAGCCTGATCGAGACGCGCTCGCCTGCCATGCCTGCCTCCCCCGGCATGCGCCGGGAACGTTTCAGGAACATCCGCCGTGGAGTATGGCGCAACAGGGGCCACCGGGCACCCTGTTGCCACACCAACCACCCAAGGAGTATTGCTCGTGAACGCCACTGAAACCCTATCGCTTTACGATCGGCTCGGCCGCTTCGACGGCATTACGCGCATCGTCCACGACGTCATGGCGGCGCACCTGGCCAACCCGGCCGTCTCGCCCCGATTCAAGGCGGTACCCGACCTGGACCACGCCAAGAAGATGGCCGTGGAGTTCTTCTGCGCAGGCTGCGGCGGGCCCGAGGCCTATACCGGCCGCGACCTTCTGGTGGCCCACAAGGGCATGAACATCAGCGAGCAGGAATACATGGCCGCGATGGATGACATCCTGGGCGCGCTGGAGAAGAACGGCATCGATCCCGGCACGCGTGGGGAAGTGACGAACGTGCTGTATTCGCTGAAGAACCAGGTGATGCGGGTGTAAGAGAAAGACGTGACTGAGTTAGGCCAGCCCGCGTTGGTTGCAGCAACGGCAACAGTGAACCTGACCGGAGGCAGCCATTTGGAAGAGCCGGGGCAGTTTCATGAGGAGTCCTCGAACGGGGCCAGTGGCAGCGCGAATTGCTCGATCTCGGCTGCCCCTTCGTAGTGATCCGTGGTGTTGCGGCTGGCATCAATCCAGTCTCGGGCGCCGCTCGCATAGCTCCTGCAGTGCTCACGCACCGCGGTCTCCAGCGCAACGTGTATCGCGTGCGGCTCCAGCCCAAGCTGGGCGGCCATCTGCGCTGTGACACGCGCCGGCCAGTTCAGCCCGGCATCGCGTTCACTGCGCGCCAGTTTGAACCGACCCGCGCAGATCGCCTTGTGCACGGCGGTGTCGGTGACCCCGCGGTGCGGACGGGCGTAAGCACGTATCGACATTCCCATCGGCTCGTTCAATCATTTTGCTCGTCACGTTTGAATCGTGAGCGCGGTAGGAGTTCGGCCAACGGCAAAGATGAGCTTGCGTAAATGTGAATTCGGCGTAAATTGAATTAACTCTATTCAATGTCAAAACACTTTTTATGGCACCCCGGGTCTACAACAACCACACACGTCGCCAGCAGCAGCTGGCGCTCAAAGCGCACATCGCCGCTGTGGCTGCGCAGTTGCATGCCTCACAGGGCGTGCTCGACACCAGCTACGCCCAGATCGCTCAGCGGGCCGGAGTGGCCATACCAACCGTCTATAAGCATTTCCCGAGTCTCGATGAACTGGTCCGGGGGTGTACGGCTCACGTGGTTCGGCAAGCCCCCGAGTTCCCTGCGGATCACATCCTGTCTGCGCCCGACTTGGTGTCGGCCGTGGAGCGCCTGGTCCAGGCACTGGATCGACTCAATGCGTATTTCGAACCCTGGGTGAACTGGCGCGAGCAGGAACGATTGCCG
>JBKJSU010000150.1:0-12763 GCA_046594415.1 Casimicrobiaceae bacterium
GGCCAGCCAGAGCCCCAGCGGCACGCCCATGACGGCCGCCAGCGAAAACGCCGCGGCGACGATTGCCGTGCCGCGCGCGCGCCGCGCATAGGGCACCACGTCGGCGACGATCGTCAGCACCAGTGCGCCAATCACCCCGCCGAACACGCCCGCGACGATGCGGGCCGCGAGCAACTGCGGATATGACGTCGCGAGGCCGCACAAGGTCGTGGCGACGACGAGGCCGCCGAACATCCACAGCAGCGAGCGTTTGCGCGACACGCGGTCGACCCAGAACACCGCGACGAAGCCGCTGGCCGCCGCCGCGAACGTATAGGCCGAAACGAGGAAGCCGAAGTGCTGCGGGTCGAGTGCGAAGATGCGCATGAGGTGCGGCCCCAACGGCATGATGATCATGAAGTCGAGGATGTTGACGAACTGCATCGTCGCCAGTGTCAGGAGCAGCAGGAGTTCGCGCGCGGGTGCCGGCGTGTCGGGCACGTTCGGCAAAGCTTCGGTGGACAATGGTGTGGCCAGGCGTTGGTTGCCGCAGTAAATGACTTACGGTCATTTAGAGTACCATGCGGCACCCCGGCTGCGCCCGCACCCGCCTCGACAGCGGAGCGGTCACGCCGGTGGATTATGATGCCCGCACCCGAACGCCCGGCCACCCGCTCATGCTGATCAGTTGTGTCGCGTACCAGAACGGCCGCAAGCTGGCCGACCTCCCCAAGGAGGACATCAGCGAATACGTCAGTCGCCCCGACTGCTTCGTCTGGGTGGCGCTGTTCGAGCCCTCGCGAGACGAACTCGACGAAATGGCCGACGAATTCGGTCTGCATGAGCTGGCCGTCGACGACGCGCGCCACGGCCATCAGCGGCCCAAGATCGAGGAATACGGCGACTCGCTGTTTGCCGCACTGCATACACTGGAACAGGCCAAGACGCCCGATGGCGACGACACGCTCGTTGCCGGCGAAGTCGACATCTTCGTCGGTCCCAACTACATCCTGTCGGTGCGGCATCGCACGCAGGTGGGCTTTGCCGCGGTGCGCGCGCGCACGGAGCGCGAACCCGAGCTGCTGAAAAATGGCTCGGGCTATGTTTTCTACGCGCTGATGGACAACATCGTCGACCGCTACTTCCCGGTGATCGATTCGCTGGAGACCGAACTCGAGACGATCGAGGAGCAGATCTTCACGCACAACGCGGCGCGGTCGAACATCGAGGCGCTGTACGCGTTGAAGCAGAAGCTGATGATCCTGAAGCACGCGGTGGACCCGCTGATGGAGGCCACCGGGCGCCTGTACGGCGGGCGGGTGCCGCAGATCTGCGCGGGCATGGGCGAATACTTTCGCGACGTCTACGACCACCTGCATCGCATCCACGCGTCGATCGAAGCCATCCGCGAAATGCTAACCACCGCAATCCAGGTCAACCTCGGCATGATCTCGCTCGGCGAGAGCGAAGTGACGAAGAAGCTCGCCGCGTGGGCCGCCATCATCGCAGTGCCGACGATGGTGGCCGGCATCTATGGCATGAACTTCAAGCACATGCCGGAACTGGACTGGGCGCTGGGCTATCCGATGGCGTTAGCCACGATGCTGGTGGTGGACGTCTATCTCTTCTACCACTTCCGCAAGGTGAAGTGGCTGTGATCGCGCGGTAGCGCGTCAGTGCTGGTGGCCCGTGCCGCGGTCGTGTACGACTGGCGCGGGCATCAGCGGAATCACCCGCCCGGTGGAGGATCCCGCCGCGGCCAGCGGCCATGTGGGCTGCAGCGTCGCATGTGCAATCTTGTATTCGTCCACCAGCACGCGCCGCGCGCGCGCCAGCGTGGCGGGCCACTCGGCGGCACTGGCAATCTCCAGATGCGCGGACAACGCCACGCCGTCGGCGGACATCGTCCAGATATGCAGGTCGTGCACGTTCTGCACGCCAGGCAGCGCGGCCAGCGTATTGCCGATGGCTGCGTAGTCGAGATGCGTGGGCACGCCGTCGAGCAGCACGCCCGTGGATTGCTTCAGCAGGCGCCACGTGGAGCGCAGGATCAGCACGCTGACCACGATGGACAGGATGGGATCGATGGGCATCCAGCCGGTGGCCATGATCACGCCGCCGGCAATGACCGCCGCCAGCGAACCCAGGAGATCACTCATCACGTGCAGCAGCGCCGCGCGCGTGTTGATCGATTCGGTAGCGCGCGAAAGCACCCAGGCCGCGACGAGATTGGCCGCGAGTCCCACCAGCGCCACCGCCACCACCATGCCACCGGCCACCGGCACCGGCGCAAGAATACGCTTGACCGCCTCGATGGTGATCATCGCGACGATCGCCAGCATGGCCATCGCATTGACGAAGGCGGCCAGCACTTCGGCGCGGCCATACCCGTAGGTCGCGCGGGTCGAGGGCGGGCGCCGGCCAATGGCCGCCGCGAACAGTGCGAGCGCCAGCGCGCCGGCATCCGCGATCATGTGGCCGGCATCGGACAGGAGCGCGAGCGACCCGGACAACCAGCCGCCCACCGCTTCGATCAGCGCAAAACCCGCGGTGATCGCCAGCGCGATCTGCAACGCGCGGCGCGGCCCTGCGCCGGCGTCCGGCGCGAGCCGATGGCCGTGGTCATGACCGGCGTGGTCGTGGGCGTCGTGGGCGTGGGTGTCGGCCATGGTGGGTAAGTCTATACGACTGGGGTAGCGGTCGACCCGCGCCACCGCCGTTTCCCGCAGGCGAGGCTTCAGCCTCGCGAGTCGCTGCGCGTTCTGTTTGTCGTGGCATGGCGCGTGGCTCGTTCTGTTTGTCGTGGCGCGGTGCGGGGCGTGGCTCGTTCTGTTCGTCGTGGCGCGGGGCGGGGCGTTGCTCGTTCTGTTCGTTGTGGCGCGGTGCGGGGCGATCCGCCTGGCGCGGGCTTAGTCGCCGCAAGGCGTGTGTTCAAGTGCACGACGGCAAAAAAATAGGCGAGTCGATGAAGCCGACCGCGGATTTTTTGCCACGCGCACTTCGAACACGCGGCTCCAATGCGCCCGCGCCAGGCGACTCGCCCCGCACCGTTTCTGATTCGTGGCAAACAGCATCTCGGATATCGCTGCTTCTGGGCCTGTAGGCGAGGCTGAAGCCTCGCCTACGGGACAAGGGGCTTGCGTGGAAAGTGCGTGCTGGCCATCACTTCACATCGAACACATGAAGGCTATCGATGGCAACGCGGACCGCGTCGACCTCGATGGCTTCCATGCAAAGCGGCCGCGCGCACTGTCCGGAGGCGGTGCCGTACAGCCGTTCGCAGCGCCGCGCCCACGGCACTTCGCGAAAGAACTGGATCGTCTGGTCGCGGCACGGAAACGGATCGACCGTCACGGCGCACCCCGGCATGTCGGCGAAGTACGTGCCGGGACCGCAGATCAGCGCAGAGCCCGGACCGAACAGTGTCACCGTGGGCACGCCGACGACACGACCCAGATGCGCGATGCCGGTGTCCGGGCATACCAGCAGACGAGCCTGCGCGAGCACCATCCACAATGTTGCCAACGACAGCGTACCCAGGATCCGGGCGCGCGCCGAATCGCCGTCGATGGCCTCGACAATCGCGGCCTCGCCCGGACCGGCGCTCCACACTACGCGCATGCCGCGCGCCTCGATCCACGCCGCCAGCGCACGCCAGCGCTCGAGCGGCCACAATTTCAGCACCGAGCTCGCGCCGACGTGCAGCACGGCATAGGTCGCGCCAAAGTCCGGCGCGGCAGACGCCGCAGGTGCGGGCCACTCCGCCACGCGATAGGGCGCCGGCGGCGGACCGCCGACCAGTTCGGCCGCCGTTGCGCAGAAAGGGGTTGGCACCGACGAGTACGGCAACAATTCGTCCACCGGCCAGTTCTTGTGCCCGGGCCGATCACCCGCGATGCCAACGATCCAGCGGGCGCCGAGCGCGCGCGCCAGCCACGACCAGCGGTTGTCGGCCGGCAGGATCGCGAGGTCGAAGCGCGGCTGTCGTAACAATGGCCAGAACGTCGCGGGATCGCGCGGATCGAACGAATGCACAGCGACGCCGAATGGCCGCGCGGCGTACAGCGGGGCGTACGCGCGCGGCGTCGTCATCACGATCGCGGCCGCCGGGTAAACCGCACGCAGCTTGGCCAGCAGCAAGGTCAGCATCAGCGTATCGCCGAGCAGCAGGTGATGCAGCACCAAAATCCGTCGCGGGGCGGCGGGGCGGCGGCGAAACATGCCCCAACGCGCCAGCGCCAGCGCCACGCTGACGAAGCGCAGCGGTCCGCGGCTACCCGCCAATGGCGGCCTCGGCGGCGAGCTGGCGCAGGCTCTCGTCCAGGATCACCAACGACAGCACCTGCTCGGCGAGTCCCGGCGCCCGCCGCCGGTAGGCGGCGACAATCGCCTCGGTTCCAGCGGCCGCGATTTGGCCCCCGGTAAGGCGTTCGAGCGACGCGGCGAGTGGTGGCAGGCGCGCCGCAAGATCGCCGTCGAGCCAGCCACGAAGGGGCGGGTTGAAGCCGCGCTTCTTGCGCGCGAACGCGCCGAGGCGCGCGAGCTCCGGCGCCAGTGCCGCGAGAAAGTGCTTGGGCGGCGTGGTGAACCGCTGCGCGGGCGGCAACGCCAGGATGGCCTCGACGAAACGATGATCGAGCAGCGGTGCGCGAAGTTCGAGGCCGTGCGCCATGGTCATCAGGTCGGCCTTGCGCAGGACGTACTCCGGCAGGTAGTTGGCGAAGTCCCAGCGCAACAGCCGGTCCTCGCGCGTTGCCGCCGCGAGATCGGGCGCGCGCCAGTAATGCGCGGGCAACACGCGCAGCGCCGGCTGCAGCAGCCGGCGCTGGTTGGGCGTGAGCCCGGAAAAGCGCAGCGCATACGCGTCCTCCCATGACAGGGACAACTCGCCCGCGATCTTGCGCCAACCCTTGGCGTTCGCCGTGGGCAACATCGGCAGCGGCAGCGTGAAATTGCCGCGCCATGCGTTGCGCAGGTGCTTCGCGATTCGCTTGTAGCCGGCGAAGAGTTCATCGCCGCCGTCGCCGCCCAGCACGACCTTGACATGCGGCACGGTGCCGCGCGCGAGGTACCACGTGGGAAAAGACGACGGGTCGGCAAACGGCTCGTCGAGCGCCGCGACGATGCTCGCAAAGTCGTTGCCGAGCGCGGTCGGCACCACGATGCTTTCATTCGCCAAGCCCAGCGCCTCCGCAGTCGCGCGCGCCTCCGCGCTTTCGTCGAAGGACGAGCCGGGGAATGCTGCCGAGAACGACGTGAGGCCCGCATGCCCGGTGGCGGCGAGGCGGCAGGCGATCGTGCCGGAGTCGATGCCACCGGAAAGAAAGATACCCAGCGGCCGATCGGCAACCAGCCGCAACTCGATGGCTTCGTCGAGCAAGCGACCATAATCGTCCGTGGGCACCGCCTGCGGCGACCAGTAGCGATGCTCGGTCAGCGCCCCGTCATCGAGCGAATACTCGAGACGATGCCCATTGGGCAGGCGCGCGATGCTGGAAAATATCGTGCGCGGCGCGGGAATGTAGCGGTGCGCCAGATAGGCATCGATGGATTCCGGCGCCAATCCGCGTGCGCCGCGCGGCAGCCACGGCAACACGCTGCGCACGGTCGACCCGAAGGCCAGCGCGCCGTCGTGGTGCGCATAGACGAGCGGCTTCAACCCCAGGCGGTCGCGGACGAGATGCACGCGGCGCGTGCGGAAGTCCACCAGCGCGAACGCGAACATGCCGCGCAGGCGTGGCAGCAGGCCCTCGATGCCCCACGCCACGTAACCGTTCAGAATGAACTCGGTGTCCGAGCGCGTACGAAACTGCGCGCCCCCGGCCTGCAGTTCCGCGGCGGCATCCTTCCAGCCGTAGACTTCGCCGTTGTAGCAGATCCAGACGGCGCCATCCTCGGTGCCGAAGGGCTGGTCGGCTTCGGGCCGCGGATCGATGATCGACAGCCGTGCGTGCACCAGCCCGTGCGGCGCGATCGCCGCGTCGGACTGGCGCGTGCCGTCGTTCCCGAACGTGGCGAGATGCTGCGCATCGGGACCGCGATTGGCGAGCGCCGCCATCATCCGCGCTCGCACGTCCGGACCGGTGAGCCGGCCGAAGTGGCCGCCGATGCCGCACATCAGCCGTGCCCTCGCGCGACGCGCTCGAACACGCGCTCCATGCCATCGAGCATGCGGTCGATGCCGAAGTTTTGCTGCGCATAGGCATTGCCGGCAGCGCCCATCCGGGTGCGCAGTTCGGCGTCGGTCATCAATTTCTGCAGGGCCTGCGTCAACGCAGGAACATCGTGCGGCGGCACCAGCAAGCCGGTCGATCCATCCCGCACCGCCTCGCCGATCGCGCCGATCGTCGTCGACACCACCGGCAAGCCGCACGCCGCCGCCTGCATCAGGCTTTGCGGCACGCCTTCGTCGCCCCAGGACGGCAGCACCGCGAGATCCGCGCAGGCGAACCATGCCGGCACATCATCCTGATTGCCGGTGAAACGCACATCGGCGGCAAGATGCATCGACGCGACACGCGCCTCGAGATGGGCGCGGCGCGGACCGTCGCCGATGATCAGCAGCTGCCAGCCCGGTACCTGCGCGCGCAGCAGCATCCAAGCATCCAGCAACTCATCATGGCCCTTCCAGTCGCGCAACGTTGCCAGGATCGCCACGGCCGGTCGTGCGTCGACGCCGCGCGCGGCGCGGGAGGCCGCGCGATCAAGCGGCCGGTAACGCGCTAGGTCGATGCCGGTGCGCACCGATGTGATACGCGCCGGATCGAGGCCATTGTCGCGCACGAGCTGCGCTTTCAGCGCTTCGCCGGTGACGACGATTTCGGTGGTGGCATCGGCGTAGAGCCAGCGCGTGGTGCGCGATGTATTTACCGGCGTGGAAACATGGCGCGTGCGCACTACGGGCGGCATGCCGCCGCGCCCGATCCGCGCCAGCGCCACCAGCCACGCATCGGTGGAACTGTGCGTGTTGATCACGTCGAAATCGCGCCCATGGCGACCCAGCCAGTTGCGCATCGCGATGAGGCCGGACAGCTTCTTCGCCTCGATCGCCAGCCCGTCGACGGACAACCCGCGTTCGCGCGCCGCGGGGAGGATCTCGGCCGACGACGCCGTGACGAGATGCACGCGATGACCGCGACGCGCCATGCCCGCCATCTCGGTGAGGATGCGGATCTCCTGCCCGCCCCAGCCGATCGAGGATTCGGTATGCAGGATGGAGAGCGGCTTCATCCGCACGTCCAGTCGGGCGCGTAACGGGCAAACCAGCGCTCGAGTATCAGAAGCGCCCACAGCCGGCCGGCGTGATTGCGGCGGCCGCTGCGATGCTCGCCCAGGAGTTGCGGCAGCGCGCCGTCGGCAAAGAGCCCGCGGCGGGCCAGCCCCTGCGCGCCGAGGTGGCGATCCAGCTCGCCTTCGAGACGACCCGCCAGCCATTCCGACAGCGGCATCACGAAGCCCTGCTTGCCGCGATGCACGATTTCCTTCGGCAGGTGACGCTCGGCGATGCGCTTCAGGATGTGCTTGTGCGTCATCCCGCGGATCTTCTGCGCCGGGTCGAGGCGCGCGCAGAACTCGACGAAGCGATGATCGAGGTAGGGTACGCGCGCTTCCAGCGAGTGCGTCATCGTCGCCCGGTCGACCTTGGTGAGCAAATCGTCGGGCAGCCACAGCCGCGTGTCGACGTGCAGCAGGCGGTCAAGGTAGGGCGCGTCGCCCGCTTCAGCAAACGCCGCCGCCGCAAAGTCGCCCACGTCCGGCGCTGTCGCCGTTGCGGCAAGAAACGCCGGGCTGAAAAGTCCCGGATGCAGCACGACGTCGAAGACATTGGGAATGGTGCGATAACGCCGCGCCAGCGGTTCGGTGAGGCTGCGCAACAGCCGATCCTTGCGCAAGCCAACGGGAAGACTGCGCACCAGCGCGGGCAGCGGCGAGGCCGGATGCGCGAGCCAGCGCGTCAGGCGTTCTTCGCGGACACGCTTGCGATAGTTCGAATAGCCGCCGAAGACTTCATCGGCGCCCTCGCCAGTCAACACGACGGTCACTTCGCGTCGCGCAAAACCTGAGAGCAGCATCGTGGGCAACGCCGCCTGGTCGGCGAACGGCTCATCGAATACATCCATCCACTGATCGAAGCTGTCGAGCACGTGATCGGGCGTCAGCATCAGCACGTGATGGCGGCTGCCGATATGCTTCGCCACCGCGGCCGCCTCGCGATGCTCGCTCACCGCCACGCCGCCCTCAAAGCCGATGTTGAAGGTGTCGATGGGGCCGCCGACAAGGTCCGCCATCAGTGCCGCGATCAGACCGGAGTCGATGCCCCCGCTGACGAAGGCGCCGAGCGGCACGTCGGCCACCAGCATGCCCTGCACCGATGCGCGCAACTCCGCTTCCAGCGCGGTCTCGGCATCCGCATCGGACAACGCGAGCTTGTTCCGGTAGTCGGGGCTCCAGTAGCGCGCGACGACGACATTGCCGCGTTCGAGCTTCAGCGTGTGCGCGGGCGGCAGCTTGCGGATCTGCGCATAGACCGATTGCGGCGCCGGGATGAACTGGCATTCGAGGTAAAGCTTCAACGCCCCGGGGTCGATGTCCGCGCGCACGCCGGGATGGGCCAGTACCGCCTTCAACTCCGAGCCGAAGACCAGCGTGCGGCCGTCCCACGCGTAATGCAGCGGCTTGACGCCCAGGTGGTCGCGCGCGACAAACAGCGTCTGTGCACGGGCATCCCACAATGCGAATGCGAACATGCCGCGCAGGTGCTCCACCATGCGCTCGCCCCAGGCGAGCCAGCCCGCCAGCAGCACTTCCGTGTCGCCGGCGGTGCGAAACACAAAGCCGCCGTCGGCGAGTTCGGTGCGCAGTTCCCGGAAGTTGTAGATCTCGCCGTTGAACACGACGCCGATGTTGCCATCGGTAGTGACCATCGGTTGCGGACTGCCCTCGATGTCGATGACCGAGAGGCGCCGATGGCCGAGATGCGCGGGTCCCGCCGACCAGAAACCCTCGCCGTCGGGTCCGCGATGCGCAAGCGAGCGCGTCATCGCCGCCAGAACGCCCGGCGCAAAATCAGTGGAGCTGACGTAACCGGCGATGCCGCACATGGGAGGCTCGTTGACGTTGCGCTTTCCGGCGCGAGCGGATGTGCGAAACGAGGCCGGCGACAAGCGTTCGAAGGCCGCGATGAGGCATTGCATGATGCGTTCGCGCGGCGCGAAGTCTAACCGAAATTCGCGGCGCCTTGGGTTGCGTGCCGCGCGCTGCAAAGTCTATACTTCCCCAGTTGTGCCGTCGCCTTTTGCGGCGCGCAACCATGCCCCGCCGGCCGGCAATCCGCGGCAGGCCCGCGCGTTCTCCTGCACTACGCGTTCGTTCGATCTGCATCGCATCCGCATGGCGTCCCTGCTCCCCTTCCCCCCGGTTTCGCAACTGTTCCGTCACCGTCCCGCGCGATGAGGCTGCGCACCCGCGGACTGTTCAGCATCAAGCGCCTGCGGCGCGTGGTGGCGGATCGGCTGCACGGCACGCCTTTCGATCGCGCGCTGGCGCTGGCCGGGCAAACCGGGCAACGCGACTTCGTGTTCGGCTGGAATCGCGGGCTAGGCGACATCGCGCTGGGGCTCGTGCCGTTGTTCCTCCGTATTCGCGCACGCTGTGCCGGCAGCCGCATAGTTCTCGTCACGCGCCCCGATCTCGCGGACATGGCGGCGCTCGCGGCAGTGGATGACGTGGTGATCGTCGAGGGGCTCCTCCGCGACGCGCCGCTCGACCCCGTGCCGGCGGCACGCGCCCGCGGCTTCAGCTTCCATGGCGAGCCCGTCGTATTCGCCGATCCCGATCCCACGCGATGGCTCGACGGCCAGCGCACATCCTTTCCGCCGCGCCTCGCCTGGTCGCCAGCCTTCGATGCGCTGGCCGGCCGCTTCGGCATGCCGGATGACGGCCGCACCGTCATCGCCGCGCACGTGAATTCGGAAACCGCGCAGTTCTACGGATACGTCAAGGACTGGCCGGCGGCATCATGGCGCGACTTGATCGCGCGATTTCCCGCGGAGCGCGGCGTGCACTGGATTCTCTTCGGCAACGCACCGGCACCCTCATTTGACGGCGCGAACGTCACCGACCTGCGCGGGCAGACCACGCTGCTCGAATTGCTGGCGCTCATCCGGACGCGTTGCCGCGTGCTGCTCGCACCGGACAGCGGCATCCTGACCGCGGTCTACTACCTCGATGGCAAGGATCCGCTCGAGGTGATTTCACTGTGGTCGGATCCGCGCCAGGGCATCCTCAAGCAGGGCTGTGCGGCGCCCAACCCGGCGCTGCATCATCATGCGCTGGTTGGTGCGGACAACGACGTGCGCAAGCTCCGCGTTGGCGACGTCGAAGTCGCCTTGGCAGCCGCGCTTGCCGATGCGGCACGCCACCGGTCGCCGGAGGCCGTCCATGCCGGTTGATCCGCGCCCCAATCCGTTGCGCAGTCCCGGTCGCGCGGCAGAGGCGCGGGCCAGCACGTTCGCCTTCCTGCGCTTCTGCCTGCTGTTCTGGGCCGCCTGCTACCTCGTGCTGGTCGTGATGAGTGGCCTCACCTATGCCCGTTCGGTGGCCTTCACACTGGCGCTCGTGTTCGCGTTGTGGCTGGTGCTCGGCGCGATCTTTTCCGACGGCGAGGCCATTCCGTTGCCGCCCACGCCATTGCTGGCGACTCTGGCGGCATGGTCGGGGTGGTCGGCCGCGTCCCTGTTGTGGTCGATCCATCCCGCGTTCTCCGCGGCGGAATTGGGCACGGAAGTGGGCTGGGGTCTTTGCACGATGTTCATCTTCTACGTGGCCGCGCGCTCCGGGCTGGCGTTGCGCACGCTCGTGCTGGCGGCGCTGGGCGTGGGTGTCGTGCTCTGCATCATGGCCATCGTTGCGGCGAGCGCCGACGGCGGCGCCGGGCTCGACTCCGCCCTTTCGCGCCACCATGGCGGCACCGGCGCGTTTTCCACCTATCTCGTGCTCGCCGTGCCGCTCCTGCCGCTGTTGCTGGCGCCACGGCCGACGGGGTTCGGGGCGCGACCGCTCGTCCTCGTGGCGGCGGGCTTCGTGTTCGTGCTGATGCTGGTGGCGGCCAGGATCACCGAAAATCGCATGGTCTGGGTCGCGCTGGCCGTCGGCTTCGTCGTAGCTGCCGGACTGGCGGCGTGGCGCTGGCGCGGCCGGCTGCGCCGCGCGCCATGGCGGTGGATGGCGGTGCTGGCATTGCTGCTTGCCGTGCTGGCGGCCTTTTTCATCGACGCCGCCGGGCACCGCGCACGCAGCGACTTCGCGCCCAATACCTCGGTGACGCGAACGTTCACCGACGACCCGCGCCTCGCGCTGTGGCAGCACACGTTCCGCCGCATCGGCGAGCGGCCGTGGCTGGGCTTTGGCTACGGCAAGTCCATCCTGCGCGAGGAACTGCGCGGCGAACTCGGCGATCCGCTCCTGGCGCATGCCCACAACATCTTCGTGAGCCAGTGGCTGCAGACTGGCGCAATCGGCGTGCTGGCCCTCGCCGCGCTGCTCGGGGCAATTGCCTGGCAGTACTGGCGCTTCCTGCGCGTAGACGACGCGACGCTCGCAACGCTGGGCGTGGTCGGCCTCGCGCTGCTGGCGTCCTTCCTCGTCAAGAACCTCACCGACGATTTCCTGGTGCGGCCGAACAGCAAGGAGTTCTGGGCCTTCAACGCGATGCTGATCGGGTGGGGCATCCGCCGCGCGAGGGCCATCGACGCGACCCCGGTCTCGACGTTGATACGCGTAGGCTAGCGCCCGTCAGCGCCGCCGGGGAGCGCGCAGCGGCAATGGCTTCGTGTCTTCGCGCCCGGGCGGCGCCGAGGTTGGAATCGACGCCACCGGCGCGCCGGCCGGCGGCATGTACTCCGGAATCCACGTCTTGAGACGCGCGCGCACCTGCGCATCGTCGGCGGCCCGGTCGCTTTCGCACCAGGTCACCATCTGGCCTACCGCATCGTGGTTGGCGGCCCGCGCCTGCGCGATGCGCAGCTTCGGATGCGGCGTCGGAATCGTTTCTTCCTCGCTTGCCAGCAGTTCCTCGAAGAGTTTTTCACCGGGCCGCAGCCCGGTGAACACCACGGCGATCTTGTCGGGATCGGCGCCGGAAAGCTTGATCATGTCCCGCGCGAGATCGACGATGCGCACCGGTTCGCCCATGTCGAGTACCAGGATCTCGCCGCCCCGGCCCTGCAAGGCGGCTTGCAGCAGCAACTGCGTCGCCTCCGACAGCGACATGAAGTAACGGGTGATCTCCGGATGGGTGACGGTCACCGGCCCGCCGCGAGCGATCTGCTCGCGAAAGCGGGGGATCACGCTGCCCGCGCTCCCGAAGACGTTGCCGAACCGCACCAGCACGAACTGCGTAGCACCCCCTTGCAGGCACTGGCAGACGATTTCGGCAAGGCGCTTCGTCGCGCCCATCACATTGGTCGGATTGACGGCCTTGTCGGAGGACACCAGCACGAATTTCTCGACCCGTGCGGCCACCGCGGCACGCGCGATCACCCAGGTGCCGTAGGCATTGTTGCGCACTGCAGCCCAGGCGTTGGTCTCCTCCATGAGCGGCACATGCTTGTACGCGCCGGCATGGAAGATCACGCTCGGCTTCTCGCGCTCCAGCACGTCCTCGACCAGCGCCGCATGCTTGACATCGCCCACCACGCACGCGAGCGGCAGTTGCGGAAACGTATCGGACAGCGCGGTCTTGACCTCATAGAGCGCCGCCTCGGAAATGTCGAACAGCACCAGC